>JBILKQ010000093.1:0-11795 GCA_044376655.1 Silvanigrellaceae bacterium | reverse complement strand
TTTTTTGATGTCTGAATTTTTGAACATAAATCGATTCAGAAAATTCAGGGCGCTGTTTGCAGCGGTGGCTGTGTTGCAGACTGCGCAATTTCACGCCTTATTGGCATCAGATTTTGAAGCGCAAAAGGCAGAATCAGGACAGCGTTCAACAAGAGAAGGCGCGTCCGCGGAAAAAGAACAGGTCAAGTCATTCAATGAAGTGTTACAGGACCTGATTAACGAGTTTTCCTTCGACCTGCGTGCAAAAGCTCTAAATTCACTCCGCACGGTCGCCGTCAGGCGGGTTGCGTTGGGAGAGGGAATTCCTCGCTCTTACGAAACATATCTCGAGACACAGGTTTCTGATGCATTTCGCAAGCACAGCGGGACGAAGGTGTTGCAATGCACCAACTGCCGAATCCGGCGGACCGTGGTTGAAAATGGGCGTCTGGTGATGACCACTCCAATAAACAATCCTCAAGAACTCGATGCGATTGCGAGTCAGTTAGGTGTCGAGGCCTGGGTCGATGTGAGTCTTCTCTACCAAGAGACGAGCATGGTTCTCGGTTTCCATGTCTTCGATGCGAAATCGAAAGAACTGGTTTGGACTAAACTCTACAACACCGAGAATATCTACAAACAAAAAATGGAACAGAAAGAGGCCGAGCAAGCTCAAAAGGCAGCTGTCGAAAAAGAAAAAATTTCAGATTACGTGCTGAACACGACTGTTGGCTGGCAGCTTGTACCAAATGTTAAAGACAGTGCCAGCATGTTGGCTACGACTGTGCGCTTTGCAGAGCGCTTCAGTTCTGCCCGCCATGAGGTCGGAACCCGTATTGGTTTTCTTATTGCTCCTTCGAGTGTCCTTTCTGATTACCCAGGTATTGCAGGTGATCCAGCTTCGAGTGCAGAGGTCGTCGACGGCTCGAGCAAGGAAGTTATTCTGCCCTTTACTAAGGGCTTCGCATTGTCGGCTTTTTACTCCAGAATTGTCAGCGTAGATCCCCTGAAGACGGATGGAGTTGTTTGGGGCTGGGAGTTGGGAGCCGGTACCACGGTTTCTACAGGATACGCCTGCCTTTCCTTCCGGACAGGCGCACATATGCGCATGGGCAAGCGCTTTGTCCTTGATGTTGGCGGAGCATACAGCATGCCGACCACGCTCAGCATTCGCAACAAATACAAATACACAACTCCGGGAGGGATAGGCGCAGATGTCGGCTTCGGCGTCCAGTTCTAGGCGCCTTTGTGCGCTTCTGGTTCTTGCAGTTGCTTGCACATCCACCCCACCGGATGATGCGGGTTCCGAGAGTGTTGGCATGAAAACAAAATCAGCACCACGAGAGCTCCGCATTGCTCCTCCTATGGGCTCCTCCGAAGCAGCAAAGAGACAACAACGTGAGCAAATCGAGCAAGTGCTTGCAGGAGAGTCCGGTAATGATTCGGTTTCCGAGGTGAAGCTACCGGCGTCTGTGATGGGGCTCAAACCATCCGATGTGACCGATGATCCCATTTCGCTATCGCGTGAACAAGCACGAACTCAGCGCACTGATGCAGAAATTGCGGCGAATACGGGGCAGGGTGAATTTGAAAAGAAATTGGGTGATTTTGATCGTGTGCTGGATGTGAGTGAGGAAGGCAATCGTCCGATGACCCCTAGTTTTATCGGGCAGACTAAAAAAATACGTGAACTCTTCCAGAACAGAAGATTTGAAGAGGCATTAGTCGAAACAAATGAACTGCTCCTTCATTATCCCCGCTCTGCTCTGCTGTGGACGATGAAGGGAACGTTGCACTTACGTTTAAATCAGAATGATCTTGCGCTTGCAGCGTACGAAAAGTCTTTCGATATTGAACCCTCACGCAGACTCATGGCGCAGATTGAGGATCTCCGCAGGCTTGCTGCAGAGCGTGAGTCGATACGCAGAAGTCGAGGTGGTGCGGCTGCTCCTGAGTCATCATCCCAGTCAACAGGGGAACAGCGCAAATGATAGGAGTTGTAGTTGGCCTGTCGGGTTTTGCCTGGTCGCTTTGGTATGTGCTTCAGCATGGCAGCAACCAGTTTCGCGGATTTTGGGATCCTGCGGCGGCTGTTTTGCTGGGCGTGGGGCCGTTGTGTGTGATTCTCATGTCACATAGTTTTGTTGATTTCCTCGCAGGTATCCGCACGCTGGCAAACATCGCCTTTCTAAACCAGCAAAAGGAGATGAATCAGATTGCCAACCAGCTGTCCACTATGACATCTGCAGTGCGCACTGAGGGTGTGGGGATTCTTGCGCGTTACAAAGAGCATCTGAGAAACCCGTTGTTGAAGGATGGTGTGACGTTGATCTTGTCAGGATTTACTCCTGAAGAAATCCGTCACAATCTCACGGCGAAGATAAACACAAAACAAACACAGTATGGTCATGCATCGAGCCTTTTCGAAAATCTTGGAAAGCTTTGTCCAGGTATGGGATTGCTCGGAACAATCGTTGGACTTGTGCAGATGCTTTCAAATATGTCCGATCCCACCAGGCTCGGTCCGGGAATGGCACTTGCACTTCTGACGACACTTTATGGCCTTCTGCTTGGTACAGTTGTTTATACCCCTATATCAGAAAAGATCGCAATTTATGCAGAAAAGACACTGCAGCGGGATTTGATGATCCTCGAGGGTGTAATGCTCATGAAGGAAAAGAAATCCCACGCGCATCTGCGCGATGTATTGAGCACCTACTCGAGCGCTGCGCCCGCAGATCGCACACATGGTCGGCCTCCGCAGACATCGGTGGCTCAACCACCCCCTCTCTCAAGAACATCGTGAGGGCGTGGAATGACACATCCATCGATCTTTGAAACCATCATTCGTCCCCAGAGAAGAGTTCGGAGGAAGACCGGAGATTCTCCTTGGCTTACATCGTATGCCGATTTGACAACCAATCTCATGGCTCTTTTTGTGCTCATGTTGGCTATGTCTCAAGTGAATATCCAAAAATTCGACGCAGTGTCTCAGGTGGTGACTCGGCAGCGCACTGACAGTCTCGAGGAACTTAAAAAGCAAATCGATGCTCGTATTAGTGCACAGGGCCTTTCGGGAGCAGTGTCGACCGAACTTGGGATGAGTGGCCTCATGGTTGAGTTTGTTGGAGGCGTACTTTTTGAACAAGGAAGTGACAAGCTAAGTCCCTTTGCAGCCAATGAAGCTGCCCCAATTTTGCAGATTCTTAAAAACACTGACAGCAAATATCTTCTCAGTTTTGAGGGGCACACTGACGATGTTGGAGAGGATGATTTGAACTGGGCACTCAGTAGTTCGCGAGGTGTTTCGTTGTTGAACAAGATGCGCGAGCTGAATTTGTCGCAGGAGAGAATGAGTGTCGCAGGTTTTGGCTCTACTCGCCCCAAGGTTTCCACCCAGGGAAAGACAGGAGCTGAACTTGAGAAGGCCAGATCATTGAATCGAAGGGTGGTGATACGGGTTTATCAATGAAGAAGTCGAATGTGCACAATAAAAATTTGAGATCTCCTTGGAGGAAGCTGGCTTCCTCCAGGACTCGTTTTTATGTGTCGATGTTCTTCTCAGCACTCATTACTGCTGGATTTATTTTTGCTCACCAGACGTCCGTGCATGCTTCTGTTGGGAATGATGACCCTGAGAAAAATCGCTATGAGAATGAGGTTGTTCAAAATCTGAAGAACCGGATGCAAAGCGATTTAAATAAATACTGCCCGGACGGTTGTTCCATTCTTGGCGTTGAAGCAGAGGCGCGAGAGATCTTCGACACAAGTTCTGCATCGCTGGGATTTGAAACCAACGTTGCTGCGCCGCGACGTTTTTCCGTGCGCCGCGCCTTTGTTGAACTCCTCCTCGACAATCGCCTTGGTTCTTCGAATATTGAGCGTATTGAGAATGTTCTCGAGCGTTCGAGCAAAAATTACGGAGTTCCGGTTGAGCTTGAGTTTATCCGTACAACCCTCCCAGATTCGCCGCAATTGGTTCGTGCCGAGACGCAGTCACGCAGCTTGGCTATGGACACGGTACGCGCGGCATATGAAAAGGTTGTTTTTGATTTCTGTCCGGAACAATGCCGTTTAAATTCCGTTGAAATAAGCACGTCAAGGATATCGGTCGACGAGATTCATACGCAGCCTGCACGGCGTGTCGCAGTTATTCCTGAGAGCAAGTGGGCTCTGTACATTCAAGGAACGACTGTGAACTTGAGCATCGACGAGCAAATGCCTGACTTGCGTCGAGAGCAGATCGAGGAGCTGATGCGTGACAGTATGGAAGCCTACGGCGCTGTGGCTCTCAATGTTAAAAAGACCTCATTTCCACGCTCGGCTCGCGAGCTGCAAAAAGATGCAGATGAACAAAGAGCTGATCCTTGGGGTTTGGACAAACTCGGACGTGCTTTGAAAGTCTTCAGAGAGTTCGCAAATACCAAGGAGATTATCCGCGAGAGAGAATCGGTCAGCCGGGAGAGCGAGAACAACAAGGAATCGCTTGCAGAAAGAAATTTCGATTCGAAGCAGAGTTTCGATAAATTACGTGAGTCAACACAATCTCAGCTTCAAAGCGAGAACACCATATCAGCCAAAGAAAACGAATCTAGTTTTTGGAGCCAGGAGAAAGTTCTTCTGGTTGCTGGTGTTATTGCAGCGCTGTTGCTGGTTACTGGTTTCGCGCTGCGTTTTGTTTTGACTGGAAAGCAGGTACAGCATCTTATTTCTGAAGGCCGCGGTGCTGTACCTGATTTGTTCTCAGGAACCCCTGAAGAGAGTCTGGTAGATGCTGCAGGGCTCGGAGTGACACCACCCCGTTCAATGCCACCGCTGCAAGCCTCTGTTCCGGTTGCGGCGTTGCGACAGATGCCGCAGATGCCGCTCGGACTCAACGATGAACTGGCACAACGCCTCAATATTCAGACTTTGAAAGATGAATTGACCCAAGCTTTCATCTCTCAGCCCAAACTCGCCCGTGAAGTGTTTGCAAGGGTTTTGCGTGAGGATGGGGTTGAATTTTCAGCCAAGTGTGTTGCTGTTTTGGGCGAAGTGGTGATTTTTGACTTGGTCACAGATGATGATCTCAAGAAGGAAGTTGCTCTTCTGGCTGAATATATTCACGTCAGTACCCCTTACGTCAGCGATGCGGAACAGCTGCTGGTTTTGCGTAATTTGAAGCTTAAGGTGACTGCTGCAAAAATGCGGATCATGACACAGCGTACCAAAGAGGCTTTCGATTTCCTGAGATCGCAATCAGCTCGGCAAATTTATGATTTGATTGTTGATGAAAGTTCACGCTCTCAGGCTGTTGTGCTGACTCAGTTATCCACTGAGAAGCGGCGGATGGTGTTCGAGCTTTTTGAGGGAAGTCTGAAAAATGATCTGCTGCGCGAACTCTGCATCAAAGAAACATTGCCACGTGAGTACCTTCAGAATGTGGCAGATGCCTTGAGGAGGAAACTGCGCCAGACTGGGATTACGGATGGCGAAACTCTCGGTGGCGCTGATGTGTTGATTGACCTTATGGAGCGTTCCGATCGCGACGGACAGGCAAAAATGATGGCCGATTTGGACATCAACAACCCAGAGCTTTCGCGGCAGGTGCGTAGTCGCTTGGTCAGTGTAGAAAGCCTGGCCTACCTCAGCGACGGTCTTTTGTTGGAGATCTTCCTCTCCCTAGAGCCTCAGACCATGGTGGTGTTCCTAGCGGGTGTACGCGAACACATTCGTTCAATAATTCTCAACAAGGCTCCAGATGAGGTGGCCTCGGACTGGAGTTCGAGTGCATCAAGTGTGCGTGGCATAGATCCCGAGACTTTCCGTCTTGCTGAGATGCAAGTCATAGGAAAAGTGCGTGGTTTTGCTGCCAATGGAATGCTTAATCTTTTTGTGACTAACGAGATTATGTTCCCGATTCAAAGGTCTGACAGGGAGAGGACATCCCGCTCGGATTCTGTTCATCGGGTACCTGTCTCGAATCTGGTTGTTGCTTGATCCTGTTTTTCAGAGATGGGGCAGGTTTTTGCAGCAGGTGTTTGGGAGTCGTTCAGGAGGCTTTTGGTTATGCGTTCAAGTTTCTTTCGACGCTTTGTTGCAGCCGGGCTTCTCACAGCAGCCTTCACGGGCATCGCCACAAGTGGGTGCATCAAACAAAAGTCGTCGAGCCGCAACTATGGCATTGAGGATCGTGACAATCTCGATCCG
Organism: Silvanigrellaceae bacterium; assembly: GCA_044376655.1. Classification (GTDB taxonomy): domain Bacteria; phylum Bdellovibrionota_B; class Oligoflexia; order Silvanigrellales; family Silvanigrellaceae; genus RFOM01. The sequence continues at coordinate 5,627 of JBILKQ010000093.1, read as the reverse complement.
GAAACACAGCGGTTGGTGAGCGAGGCCTGCATGCCGGAAGATGAGGTTGGTCTGCTTGATCCCGATACCGAATCACAGCTCAAGGCCGACTGTTCCGCCCTGCACCAGTTGGCGGTAAACATGCAAGCGGGTCGCAACGGTAAAGTTAAAGTTCAAATTCAAACGAAGAAGAGTGATTTTGAAGAGTTCTTGCCGAGTGCAGACATGGCAGCGTTTCTTGTTGACATGAAGAAGGCCGCGACCCAACCCGACGAGAGCGATGTGTTGAGATTTTTCGGGTGTCGCATCACGCCGGCGTTGGGAGACCCAAATACACTTTTGGGGCAGAAGGGGACGGGTACGAACAATCCGAAAGACTGCACCGCATTTGCAACCGATCCGAAGTGGGGCACGACTATTCTTGGCGACACACGTCAGTTCGAGTTTGTGTTTGTGAGAGGTGCTGATAGCAAGCTTTACCAGGCCATTCGCGTGACTGGTAATTGGCAAGAGCTCTCTGCAATCTTTATCTATCGTAAGCCTATGGCACGCACAGTCATGGTCACTCACCGCCCAGATTCCTGGGCGGACCAAATCGCCTTCCCTGCACCGCTCCCTTCGGATCGTTTCTTTGAAGGCAAAGAAGGAAGTGATGAGCAAGACGTGGCGCGACAAATGCTTGGGCTACAGGAGAGTGAAAAGGCACCGCGCGACCTCGAAGAGTTTTCACAAATTTGGCTCAAGCAACAAGTCGACGGCGCGCGTCGTGTGGTCGTCGGTGTTTCGGCTGCAGTGATTCTCAGTGCAGCTTCGTTACCAGCTCTTGGAGCGGCTATGGGCAGCTTCTGGACTGCCACAGCGGGCACCATCGGATATTTCACCGCGGGGGCATCTTCAGGAGCTGCAGCAGCCGCAGGGATCACCTCTGCGGGAAGTGCTGCTGCAGCCATGGCAACCAGTGCATTCGGCGTTGCCATGGCTGCAGGTGGAATCTTCACAGCGGCAAGCATTCCTCTCCACCGCTGGATTGAAGATTTACCACGCACACCCTTCAAAACGGCGATGCAGACAGCCTATTTCGTGATGGTAGCTGCTGATGTTTATAAAATGGGGCGAGGCACCGTGGTTCATACAGCGCGTGTATTTGGCACCTCGAAGAAATTGTTGGGCACAGTTTTTAACCCACAGTCTTGGAAGGGGTTGCTCAATCTTTCGGGCAAAAATGTGAGCAAGCAAGAGATCGTAAGTACCCTCAATGCCAAGGGAGGACCAGCCTGGGAGCGATTCAAAGTCGCGCTTAATGGTTTAAGGAACGCGGCAGCCAACATGCGTGGCACACGCCCGAGTGCGCCGAGAAATCTGCCCCCTGAAATCCAACTGGAGATCAAAGGCTTGTTTGCCGGCACAGCCGATGCTGCCGCAAAGAGCGGGGACGTCGCTGCACGTGTCCGGCTGTCGCAGATGCTTGAAGAGAACTTCATAAAGTCCCGCCTCGCTGACCTGGAGCGTGCGTTCGTAACCTCGGGTTTGGGGAGCTACACCGGAGGCCGCCCCCTGTAACTCTCCCTTTGAGACAAAAGCTGGAGCTTTGTTCCCCGTCAAAAGTCATATCAATCTGTGTTCTTTAGTCTTTTTATTAAATAAAAGAGACATAAGGGACGATAAGTATGATGAAAGGGGAGGGCCGTGGAGAAGGTTAACCTCAGAAGAGTGTGTAATGAGATTGTCAAACCGTCGGGATACTTAAATTATCGAGATTATCTCGAAGCTATTTTTCATGCGCTCAAGCAGATCGATAGCCAGTATACCTACTTTGATTTTGCCGAGGATGCAGGTCTCGGCCGCAACAATCTTATGAATGCTCTGGTTCGCAATCGTCGCCCGCTCACCTTAAAGACGGCAAAAAAGATAGTTCAGCACCTTGGATTGGTTGGTCGCGAACGCCAGTATTTTGAGGCCTTGGTGGAGCATTCCTATGCTCGCGACCCGATTGAAAGGGAAGCCATCCTGCGCAAGATGGTCATGCTCAAAGGCAGTCTTGTTGCCAATGAGCTTGACCGGTGGCAGCTCGAATTTTTCAGCCATTGGTCGAATGCAGTGCTACTTGAACTGATGAGCCTTGAGGATTCGACACTCGAGCCAGAATGGTTCCAAGAACAAGTTCGGCCAAAAATCACAGTCGATGAGATTCGTCATGGTCTCGAGTTGCTGTGTCGTATTGGTTACGCCAAACGCGATGAGGAGAAAAACAAATACATTCCCCTCCAGACTGACGTGAGCACTGGGCCAGAGGTCGCGAGTGTGGCGATGATTCGTTATCACCAGACATTGCTTGATTTGGCACGCGCCGCTGTGGTGGATGTTCCCTCCGAGCAACGCGAAATCAATTCTCTTGTGTTAAGTGTGACCCAGGAAGAGTTTGAAGCCATCAAAGCAAGCATTCAGGAGTTTTCGCAGAAGATTTTCGACAGTCATCCGCCACAAACTCCTGACTCCACTTCACGCGTTGTTCAGATTTCAATGCAAGTATTCCCATTGACTCGATGCAAAGGGGAGAAGAAATGATTTCTTGGAGCCGCCAAAAGTCAAAAGAAATATTTTTCAGAAATCTCCTCTCGCTTCTCGCAGCTGTTTGCAGTCTGGTGCATGTTTTGAGCGGCTGTCGCGTTCAAGCTGGCAATCCTCAGGCTGATAAACCCAAGACTCCGGGCACCGTAACAGTGGCTCTCGCAGATGCGCCTGTGGAGGATCTTTCGAACCTCTTCATCACGGTCAAAGGGATAGCCTTTGCAGCTGAAGGGGCTGGGCGATGCCTCCGCGAACCACAAAGAGCATGCGCAGATTCGAGCTTAGTGACGTTCGATTTCGAGCGCACCGTTGAGGTTGATCTGCTCAGCCTCTCTGACGGCCGCACGGAAGTGCTGCCTTTCACTCAAGAGTTGCCCGCAGGAGCTTACGAGGGACTTCGGCTTTTCCTCAGCGAAGGAAGTCCTGTGCGTGGTGTGCTCAAGAGCGACGGAAGCAATACTGAGATTGATTTTGCAGTTAGTCCATTCGGACGACGCGAATTCACAATTGCACAGGAATTTGATGTGCAAGAAGGAACAGAAAATCAATTGATTATCCATGTCGACTTGCGCCGTTCTGTGCGCAAAAATGATCGTGGCCGATATTTCTTGTTGCCGTTCACCAACGTCGTTCCTGAGCGCTTCGCAGCGAGGCTGTATGGCTCTGTTGCGGATGCAAACGTTACACGTATTTGCGCTTACAACGAGGCCGGTAAGCGCAGGCCAGATACGCAAATGAGACCCGTTGTTATGCCCGGCCAACCCCCATTAAGGCAGCCTCGCCCGCCAGTGCCAACCCGCACCTTTCCACAGCCACCGCCGCAGCCACAGCCCCCGCTGCGTCAGCCTGACAGCACAAGTTCGTGCGACAATGCTGAGGCTGTCTCCGATATCAAAAACGGAAGCTATGATCTCAGGTACTTGCCTCCTGTGCGCTACACACTCAGAGCGTTTAAGTCCGATGGATCATACACCGATACACTTGTAAATGAGCCGCTTCTGCCACGTGAGAGCAGAGAGCTCGACCTGTAATATTGTGTTCTTTCGGACTGGTGGGTGTTTGATGCTGTGGATGCTCCGTGCAGGTGTGGTGGCCTCGTTTTTTTGCGGAATTGTTGCGCCGGCTTGCATGCCCAAGCAAAAAACCGATTCGCAAGTGAATTATGCGATCGGCGACTGGTGGAGGGACGCCGACAGCAATTTGCTTTTGGCCGTGAAAGAAAATCAGAGTGTCACAGTGTGTCTGACTCACGAGGGGCGTGTTGACACCTCGACTTTGACGCGAGACAGAGCCCACTTTGAGAAAACTGTTCGCTCTGCTTTGAACGACTGGTTCTCTGCCATAGGAGTAAATGTTCAAATTCTTTTCTCTGAACCCCCCTGTGCAAATGCCCTCTCGCAAGGAAAGCTTCAAGTCGTTCTTCATTATGATGAAGTGCTCTTTCAATCGCGGATAGCCCAGACCACCTCTCCGACTCTCGGTGTATTTCTGATTGGTGATGGCGGGCTTCACTTGAATGTTAGGGGTGTTTTGAATCCTTCGCGCGACGCGACTTCCGGTTACAAAACCACGCTGCATGAGCTGGGTCATGCGATGGGATTGAACCATAGCCAGGTTGCCGGAGCAGTGATGCAGCCGATGCTTTCCCGTGCGAGCTCGCGGCTCACCGCAGACGATATTGCTGGGTTGAGAGAGATTTGGGGTCGGGTGGCAGGGCAGCGAACCGCTACAACGCCCACTCCGCTTATGGCGCCCTCGAATACTCCGGTGCGCCTAACCCTCCGCTACGATTCGTGGTTCAAGCTTTCTATGGCGCAGTCTTTTCTCCTACCGGAGAGTGAAAAGTGCGCCTTGCGGACGGACCAAAAGATTGTGGTGCAAATTCTTGACCGCGGAACTTTGCAATCTGGACATCTCCGCATCGCGCTTGTGGAATCCTTGCCTGGCTGTTCATTTGCCAATGCCGGAGCGGTTGGATTTCTCTACCGCTCACACATTGACTGATGCCACAGGGGGGGTAGCTGAAAACGATCAGCGCCGGAGTGCTCTGTCCATTTCGCGTTTGGCATCTTTGTTTTTCTGGGCTTCACGTTTGTCGTGTCCAGCCTTACCCTTGGCCAGAGCGATCTCAATTTTGACCAGATTGCTGTCGTTGAAATAGAGCTCGAGAGGCACAATGGTGTAACCCTTCTGCCGGGTTGCTTCATCGAGCTTTTTGATTTCATTGCGTTTGAGGAGCAGTCGCCGATCCCGGCGCTCTGTGTGGTTCAGATATGAGGCTTGCTTGAGCGTAGGAATGGTCAGGTTCATCAGCCAGGCCTGACCGTCGCGGATCATCGCGTAGCTTTCTGCCAGGCTCGGGTGTGAATCCCGCAGGCATTTGACCTCAGAACCACGCAACGCAAGACCAGCCTCAACTTTGTCTTCGATGTGATACTCGTGATACGCGCGCTTGTTTTTGGAAATAGATTTCATGCGATGGCTCTGTTTGCAGGCTTGTGGCAGACTCTTCACTCTATGGAATAAGTGTTTTCAAAGATGAGGGCAAGTCGAATGCTGCTCGACGAACCGACACTCAATGTACTTTTTGCAATCTTTTTGTTCGCTTTAGGGGCCTGCATAGGAAGCTTTCTGAATGTTGTTGCGCACCGTTTGCCCCGAGAAATGTCCATTGTCCGGCCACGCTCGCATTGCCCGAGCTGCTCCGCCCCCGTACCCGCGCTGGGGTTGATCCCCATTTTTGGATGGTTTCTTGTCAGAATGCGCTGTCGCAGCTGCGGAGCAAAAGTGTCATGGGTTTATCCTGCGGTGGAGTTCATTTGTGCTGCAGGAACGGTCTTTCTCGTCTTCCACACCCTCACGCCTGCTCAGCTGGTGGGCACGCTTTTGCCTGAGGCGAGCTGGGGTACTCCGCTGGGAACGATGCGCTTTCAACCGCTGGTGACAGTGTTGACCCATCTCTTTCTATTTTACACAGCTATTCCACTAACTCTTATAGATCTTGAGCACAGAATTTTGCCCGACGTCATTACCTTGGGAGGAACTCCCATCGCACTCTTTCTGGGCGGAGCGAATGTGAA
>JBILKQ010000092.1:0-11843 GCA_044376655.1 Silvanigrellaceae bacterium | reverse complement strand
GATCTTGCCTGGTTCAGGTTGCGTAGGAACATGGGTGAACAACCTATCCCGTAATTTTTTAATGAATGCTGAGCATGAAAGTGGCACAGAAAGGAAACCCAATGAACTTCCGAGAGAATTGTAAATACAGAACTCAATTGCTTCTCAGCGTGTCGCTCATCGTTTTCGCCGCAGCCTGCACAGGCAAAGGCAAGGTTCAGCTACCGGAGGAAGCACCGCTGGTTCAGCCCCAGAGTGCGTCGGCGGCACAAGCAAGCAATCAACCCGCCCAGGCTTCTCTTGTGCAAAGCTCTGCACCCTCTGAAGAGGGCTCAGGCGCGCGTGTGGTGGCGGCTTCCAATCCAGCGGATGCTCCCGCAAACAATCCACCAATAGCACCCCACACAAGCACTACTAATGCAACACACACAGAGATGTCGACGCGCGTTTCGGGACAAATCAACTCAGGTAAGCAGGGTCAAGCCAGCTTCCGTGCAGCCGGACACATCAGCAAGACCACAGCACAAGTGGGCGAAAAAGTCAGACGCGGCCAGGTTCTTGCAGTACTCGATGACACCGATGCACAGCTGCGTTTGAAACTAGCCATCAACCAAAAAGAGCAGGCCCGCATTGCACTCGAGCAGGCACGCAAAGACATGCAACGTGAAGAGCAGCTCAAAAAAGAGGGAGCCACCACACAGGCCAACCTCGAGCGCATGACCAACGCACTTGCCAATGCGCAGATTGCTTTTGCTCAGGCCGAGATCAATCTCCAGCAAACGCAAAAGTTTCTGGCGGACACGCGCCTCACCGCTGCCTTCGACGGGGTCGTGTCACGGCGCTTGAAGGTTGAAGGAGAGTTTGTGGCGGTTGGCGCTGCAGTGTTTGAGGTTGCATCGATGAACGAAATCGAAGTTTCATTGCGCGTTCCAGAGAACCTCATCAAACGTGTTCGCCCCGGGCATATTGTTGAGCTTTCGATTCCCTCGCTCGGAAAGCAAACGCAGGCAAAGATTCTCCGCATCGTTCCTGTGATTCAAGAAAACTCGCGCACCTTTGAGGTGATTGGTCGCGTTCAGGGAGCCTTGCCCGGAGAGATCATCCCCGGACAATTTGTTGAAGCGCAGCTTTGAGGAATTACCATCATGCAGCTCGCAAACGTCTCTATAAAAAGGCCTGTTTTCGCCACAATCATCAATCTTGTGCTGATCGTCTTCGGGCTTTTCTCATATAAAAAATTGGGCATCGATCAGTTCCCAAATATCGACTTCCCCGTTGTCACAGTTCAGGTCACCTATCCTGGTGCCGACCCTAAAACCGTCGAGCAGAAAATCTTGGAACCCCTTGAGAAGAGCCTCAATGGTCTTGAAGGTCTCGAGGCTCTCAATGCGACAGCCTTTCCGAATTTTGGACAGGTGGTGTTGCGTTTTAAACTTGAACGAAACGGAGACAAAGCTGCACAAGATGTGCGAGACAAGATCTCAACCATCACCTCGCAACTCCCCAGCGAGGCGCTCGCACCAGTGATTGCCAAAATCGATGTCGGTGGCGCGCCGATTATCACCATGACACTTTCATCGGAAACCATGCCTTATGCTCAGCTCTCGCGCCTGGCGAAAGACAAAGTCAAACCAGCACTCGAAACCGTTGCTGGGGTTGGTCGTGTTGATTTGGCCGGACAGCGCGAACGGGAAATCCACATTTTAATGTCGCGTGCACGTCTGCAGGCTTTTGGGCTTTCGCCATCGCAGCTCGTACAGGCCGTTCAATCACAAAACATCGATATTCCGAGTGGCAAACTTGAAAACCGCGATGCACTTTTGCGCATCCGTACTGAGGGAACCCTGAGCTCTGCTGCCGAGGTTGCCGAGATTCCCATCAGCTTGCGCAGTGGCCAAAAAATTCGTGTGAAAGATGTTGCCGACGTACAAGACACGCTCGAAGATGAAACCGGCTATGCCACTGCCAACGGACAAACAGCAATCGTAATGGTCCTCTTTAAGCAGTCTGGGGGCAACACCGTTGCCATTGCTGATACTGCGAAAAAGAAAATCGCCGAATTGCAGCAGGTTCTTCCTGCCGGGGTAAATTTTCAAGTTTTCCAAGACAACTCCCGCTATATCAAAGGCTCTATTGATTCTGTAAAATTCGATCTCGTACTGGGTGCTTTGCTTGCAATTGTCATCGTGCTTTTCTTTCTGCACGACTGGCGAGCCACAATCATCAGCGCCTGTGCCATCCCCACCTCTGTGATTGCCACCTTCTGGTTTGTCGAAACCATGGGATTCACACTTAATCTCATGACAACTCTGGGCCTCACGCTCTCTATTGGTATCCTGGTCGACGATGCCATTGTGGTCATTGAAAATATTTACAGGCGGCTTGAGTTGGGTGAGTCACCAATCGAGGCGGCGCGCAAAGGCACCGAGGAAATTGGTTTGGCTGCGATCGCCATCACACTCTCGATTGTCGCTGTGTTTGTGCCTGTGGCCTTTATGGAAGGAATTCTTGGGCGCTTCTTTTATCAGTTCGGCATGACTGTTGCATTTTCGGTTATGGTGTCGCTGTTTGTTGCCTTCACACTGACCCCAATGATGAGCTCGCGCCTTCTCAAAGCCCACCATGGTGAAGTTCCAAAATTCTTCCGCCCTGTGGAGCGTATTCTGACCGCAACTGAAGAGAAATATCGAACCGTTCTTAAAAAATCCCTCTTCCACCCTTGGAAAACCGTCCTTTTTGGCGTGGGTGTACTTTTTGTCAGTCTTTTGTTGTTGCGATTCGTGCCGGTCTCCTTCTTTCCCAAAGAAGATCGAAGCCAGTTTTCAGTCAATTATGAACTTCCCGAGGGAACGCCCATTTCTCGCACCAAAGAGCGCGTGGCCGTGCTCGATGCTTATTTAAGAGCCTATCCGGGTGTGAAGAGTGTGGTCATGTCGATTGGTGCAAACGCAGAACGAAAGCCCAATCTTGCAAGGCTTGATCTCAACTTGATCCCAAAAAGTGAGCGTACGTTTTCACAGGAGGAAATGGTCAAACGCCTGCGCGTCGATCTGCGCAAGCGCTTTACCGATCCGCAAGAAAAGATTGAGGTCACCGAGCAATCAGGTGCGGGCGGAGGGCGCCAACAACCCATCCAGCTCATTCTCCAAGGGAACGATATTGAACAACTGAGCACCTACGCAAATACGATGCGTGACTGGGTCAAAAACAACATTCAAGGTGCAGTTGACGTTCAAACTTCGGAGCCACCGCTGGTTCAAGAAATTCGTGTTGTGACCGACCCAGTGCGTGCCGCTGACGTCAACATGAACACACAACAGGTGGGCTTTGCCTTACGAACACTCTTTGAAGGAATCAAAGTCGGTGAGATTGAAGACAAGGGAGACCGCTACAATGTCCGTGCGCGTGTCGCAGATGTTGACTCCCAGCAACTCGCCGATCTCTCGGGCATGACCCTTCCCAATGCCGCAGGTATTCCTATTGCACTCACGAGCGTGGCACGAATAGAGCAAAGAGATTCTTTGTCGAAGGTAGAGCGCCTCGGGGGACAGCGACAAATCGTTGTGTTGGCAAACTTCCAGGGCAAAGACCTGGGAGGTGCCATCCGCAGTCTGGAAACCGAGGTGCGTAAAACTATCCCTGCGGGATTGAGTTTTAGTTTCGAGGGACAGGCTAAGCTTCTGCAAGATGCGGTTGGCGCGATGCTCAATGCCTTGCTGCTGGCCGTGGTGCTTGTGTTTATGGTGCTCTGTGCGCAGTTTGAAAGCTACCTGACACCATTTGTTATCATGATGTCTGTGCCGCTCGCCTTCTCTGGTGCATTCGGCGGGCTGCTTATCACTCAAAAGGCAATGAGCATCTATGCCATGATTGGCCTTATTATGCTCATGGGTTTGGTCACCAAAAACGCCATTCTGCTGATCGATTTCACCCTTGCCCGTATGCGTGATGGCAAGGGTATCATTGATGCATTAACCGAGGCGGGCCCGGTGCGTTTGCGTCCTATCTTGATGACGACTGCAGCAATGATCTTTGGCATGCTACCCATTGCCATCGGCCATGGTGAAGGCGGTGAAGCGCGTGCACCGATGGCGGTAGCCGTCATTGGTGGGCTCATTTCTTCGACACTCTTGACTCTGATTGTTGTTCCAAGCGTATTTGTGCTTGTGCAGCGGATTAATTTTGGTAATGGGCTTGGTATCATGAAGAAAAAATTTTAGATCGATTCAAAAACTTTTTTTTAATCCAAAGATTCGCCCATAAATAACCATGCGTTTCAATTTTAGTTACCTAAAAATTAAAACGCATGCGTCAGACAAATTACAATTAATTCAGGCTTTCAAACAAAATCTATTTACTCTTTCCGTCACGCCCATCGTTCTTTTTGTTGCCATTATCTTTCTTCTCATTTCGGTTGTTTTCTTTCTTTCCGGATGCCTGGCTCGCCTTGGGTCTCTCATCGCCCCCAACCTTTCTCGTTGGAGGCTTAACAGAACCTGTAGATTGTTTAGCTGCAGAAGGTGCTGCAGGTGCTGCTGGTGCAGCAGGTGCAGCAGGTGCTGCAGGAGTTGCTGTTTTCTCAGCGCTTGACGCTACCTGAGACGCATAAAGTTTTCTTAAACCATCAACATCTTTTGGACTTAATTCAGTTGGCCAATCATGAGTCTCGCAAATTGGCTTGTCGCTCTTTGAGTTTTTGCGAACGAAAGAGTCACAATACAGCATCACAGATCTATAATCGAAAGATGTAAATGCCTGTGTTGTCGGATAACTTTCAAACTTCCCACGCATTTCAGGATTTCTGCGCAAGAATTCACGTGCCTCAGGATGAGCCTGCTCGTGCAAGGCTCCTAGTGCGTGGCCGATTTCATGAAGAAGGAGATGAACGCCACCCTTCTTCCATCCAGTGGGGTGCTTCGGTGGTTTTGCCTCGCGGAAAAAAGGATAATCTTTTGATTCCGGAATCCAAACAGTGTTTCCCGCGTGAGGTTGTTTTGTAAGATAGCCCTGACCTGGGGATGCAAATCCTAGATAATTGGCCGACCCATAAAAACTTTCACAACCAATATCCTTACACTCTTGGCTGTCAGGATTGACGATTCGAATATCTAGAAAATGAGGTTCCTGGGTATGTGGGACAAGGCGAATTCCGGCACGTGCAAATTGCTCCACTGTAATCGACATGGCTCGCACAAAATACGCGAGGTCAATTCCTGTATTCACAATCGAGAACTTGTAAGGGACAATTCCTTGTGGCCATAGTTTCACTCCGCTCAGAGAAGAGAGTGAGAGGCCCTGGTACTCAGGCACAATCGCGCTCGCTGGAACCTTTGAGTGAGCATCAAGAACGGCAAATTCCCCGTCAAGATAATACTCAACCTCTACAAGCTCATCTCCCATGAGCATGTATCCAGTTTTCATATCATCATTCGACTGCTCAACGCTCGTTGGTTCATTTTGGTTACCGGCAGAACAGCTTGCAAGAACTGCAGCGGTGAAAAGCAACATCCCAAGCCGCAATAAATCCATATCCCCTCCTACAATGCTAAAGGGGATCGGTTGAATTCAAATTTTAGAGAGTACTTTTTTTTTTAACTAATACAAACGGTAACCTACAACTCAAAGCGGGGCTTTTTGAGTTCGCGGCGCGAGGGGTTAGAGGTCTGAAACATCCTCGACAGCAACCGCGCGCGCAGGCTTGAATCTCTCGATCACACGCGAGGCTGCAACTTCGAAATTCTTGTGGTTCTGCTTGAGGCTCGCCACCTGTGTTTTAAGGCGGTTTCTGTTTCTGAGCAGCGCTTGCTCCATATTGACAGGCAATAACAAACGCAGATCCTGCCAAATACCCTGGCAGGCCTCAGCGCGCTTAATTTGCAGCAGGGCTTTTGCAAACGGAACAAAGTTCGTCACTGCGGTTTCTGAGCGACTCACAAGCGTTTGTGCTCCGTTGTCGAACCTTTTTTGAACGGCCATGTATTCACGCATACGCTGCTCAAATGCCTGCATACTGCGGAGCAGAGTGCCATCATCTTTTGGTGGCTGAGACTGGTTCACCAACTTGCCCAAACGCAAAAGTTCAACCTGAAGCTGCTGCAGACGTTGCGCATCAGCATTGAGTTTTGCCTCATCTTGCATGGTTCGAGACGGACCCGGGCGCCCTGCGAGTCCCATTTGGTCCATCAACACGAGCTGCGGATTAACGATGTTTTCAATGTCGTTTCGACATTGTTTGCGCTCGCGATCCAGACGATCCATTTTTTCGATGTATTTGACCCGCAGCATCGCACCCTCGTTCGCTGCACCCATCACACGCTCACCCCGGGCATATGCTCCTTGGGGCAACAGGCAGCCCACAAGGGCAATGAATCCCAGAGACAATCTGATTTGAGTGTTTTTGACGAACATATGGCCTCCTCCACAGGGACAAGCGGTCTCTCACGTGCTCGCCCACAGCAACTCCAGGGCCAAGTCTAAAAAACCGATGCCATTGAGAAAAAAGGCACGCTCAAATGCAAAACTGACAAAAATGAATGCAACAGCTCCCAAAACTGACCAAAAAATCAACAATCTGCTCCGAGAGTCAAATTACCGACTCGGTCAGGTTTACCTCCTAGCATCCGGGGAGCATCTTGGTTGACGGGCCAATCTAAAAATCCGCCCGGAGGAACACGCATGAACGTTTCAACTCGTCTTCTGTCCGCAAGCTTTCTCGTTGGAGTCTCCACGTGGGCGCAGGCGTCCATTCTTCCGCCAAACAATCTCCATCTCGAAGACAATCTCGAAATGATTGCCAACATGACAGAGGAAGAGTTCAAAGACATTATCAACGGTGTTGTGAAGCACTATGAGGAACCTGCTGCGAAGTACAAGGCCACTCTAAAAGTCAACGCACTTTGGAGTAATTCGACTGTCAACGCCTCGGCTCAGCAAATGGGTAATGCTTGGATTATTAACATGTACGGCGGCCTCGCTCGCCGCTCAGAGGTCACGGCCGATGGTTTTGCCTTGGTTGTTTGCCATGAGCTCGGCCACCACTTTGCAGGTTTCCCCTTTAAGGGCGCAACTTGGGCAGCCAACGAGGGCCAGTCCGACTACTTTGCAACCCACACCTGCGCTCGACGCGTTTGGGGCGAGCAGAAAGAAATCAACGCACAGTTCCGCTCACAGGTCGGTGATTTTGAAAAGAGCAAGTGCGACGAAGCATATGAAGGCCAAGACGACCGCGATCTGTGCTACCGCACAGCCGCAGCTGGATTCTCGCTCGCCAATCTTCTTTCCAAGCTTGGCAGCTCCGCTGAGCCACGTTTCGACACCCCAGACACAAAGAAAGTCACACGCACTTCTGATAGCCACCCTGCAGCACAATGCCGCCTGGACACCTATTTCCAGGGAGCTCTCTGTGGCAAGCCTTACGACTTCATGCAGATTCCAGGTAAGAAAAACGCCCGCGGACAAAACAGCATTCAGGCTGAAGAAGAGTCGGCAAAATATTCCTGCACCGAACTTGACGCTAAATCCTTCGGTCTGCGCTCGACCTGCTGGTTCCGCTCGCGTTTGACATTGAAAAACTGATCCTCCTCTGTGACACTCGAATAGATTAAACCGCCGCACCTGGCTTTCTTAGGGCGGCGGTTTCCGTATGGAGACAATTCACATGCGCGCACTTCTTTTTTTGCCGGAATTCAGCAAGGCAAACATCAACGACCTCAGCGTAATCATCCGCTCTGCGGGTATCGCATTGGTGGAATGCTCCAGCGAGGAAGAAGTTTTTCAGCACATGAACGAGTCACAATTCTCGCACCGACGCAACCTGCTCATTTCCGACGAAAACCATCATGACCTGGTCGATAAATTCAGCCAACAGTTCCCGAACTGCCTTATCATTCTCACTATTCGTTCACCCATTGGTGAACTTCGCAACAACATTCGCGATTGTCTCCCGGTGCAATGTTTTGTTGCTTCAAACAATAACGAGTTCGAACCGCGTGACATGCAAACTATCATCCGTAAATTTCAAACGTCAGATATCTTTGGGGTCGAAAAGTACATCAAAGGCTCATGTGAGATTTATCGCCACGATATCCTATCCCACTCCGATAAAAACACAGCCATTGAACGGGTTGGGGATTTTGTCAGATACCTCGGTGGAAATATCGAGAACAATCGCTTTCAAGAATACTCTCGGCGTATCTCCGACATGCTCGATGAGCTCGTTCTCAACGCTGTCTTCGATGCAAATCACCGCTACAAAGGCCAACCACACCGCACCGAATTCCAACTCGACAACACCGACCTTGTGACCGTAAAGTGGGCTTTTGATGGCGAACAATTTGGACTTTCAGTTACGGACCGCTTCGGACGCCTCAAAAAAGACACCATCCTTCGCTATCTGGATACCACCCTCGACCTCGGTGATGTTGAACGGCGTAAAAGTGGTGGCTTGGGAATCAAATTCGTGTTCGAACGCTTGCATCAGTTTGTAGTGAACGTGCACACTGACCTCATGACCGAAGTCATTTGCCTGCTCCGCTTCGAGCGGCGCCTCAAAGACTTCGACGCTCGCCCTCGCTCATTCCATTACTTCTCGATTTAAGGAATAGGCTCAACTACAGGCTTGAGTTTGTCGTCTGAAAAACGGCGCGGTTTGGTAAGATCTGTGCAGCGGCAAGACTCGTTGCATTCCTTTTTGTAAAAAACGACGCTGTCCGGTTCACGAAAAAACGCAGGTGCGCGATCGTCTGCTTTTGGACTCACGTCTGGACCACGCCCCAAAGTCTCCGGAGCAGGACTTTGGATAAACTCAGTTCTTCCACCAACGTTGTAGGCGAAGTTGAGCAAAATCCACCCCCCTGCCTCAGTGTAAACATCGAAATAAGAACGTGCGTATCCGGCACAGAGAGCGTCGGCTGCAGTGGTGTTCTTGCACTCCGGACTTACCTTCATAGAACACCACACAGCCTTGGGAGCAACGTAACTCAGACGCCGACCATTGGACGGAGACACCGGAGCAAAGTTGGCTGACGCACTCTTCTTTGGGAGAATCTTCAGATTGCCTTTTTGCTCATCTTGACGCTTGAGCATGAACTTTTCAGCACCACGTTGCAGACGCGCCTGATTCACCAAAATCTCAACAGGAATGGTGGTCAAGTTCTCGAACTCGACGTTCACAGTTTCACACCGCTCCTTGCAGTTGTGCTCAACAGTGACGCGCAGTTGCCCATCGCTAAAAGTTGTTGCAGCTTGTGGCAGCTCTGAACCGGCCGAGCGCACGCCTGTCGAAAGACAGCCAGTTAAAAGCGAGACTGCAAATGACACTGAAGATAATTTTGCGAGAGCTTTCCATTGTGTCGCAAGCAAAGCCATAGAGGCAACTCCTATTTCAGAGCATCGGCATAATCTGCACTGCTGCATGGTGACACACCTTAACAACCTGTTGCAATTGATCATCAGGCTGAGCTTGACGCTCTTGTTGGAGCACTGTTGAATGGGAAGGAAGGCCAACTTCAGCAGATGGAGCGTACACATGAACCTAAGCTGCCTTGAAATGAGCGACAAACTTGTTCTGACGCTGGATGGCCAACTCGATGAAACTGCAGCCAGCGCCCTTCCTGAAAAACTTACACATCTGTGTGTTGGCAAGAACCAGAGCGACATCATCATCGACATGGGAGCTTGCCAAATTGAAGGTGTTCTTGGATACGGGGCTCTGGTCGCTTTCCGCCTCGCACCTCAGGTGCTGCGCAGAAGAGTCTTCATCCAAAATGCACTCCCAAAGGTGCAGAGTGGTATGAAAGCAATGCGCTTTGAAAAGCTTTTCAAAATTGTTTGACACGGGTGAACACAATTGAGCACTGAAACCGATGCGCGCAAGCGAGCTCTGTCACTTCTGCGCACTCTCGGAAGCACTGCGGTCCGTGCAGGCTCAGAGAAAATAAAACGCAAACTCACCGGAACCCCGGCAGAAGATTTCCTGCACAGTGGCGCCGCCCTGCGCCTTGCGCGCGGTCTCGATGAACTCAAGGGTGCAGCCATGAAAATGGGGCAGATGCTGAGTCTCGCTGATGAAACCGTGCTTCCCAAACCTTGGCGGGAGGCTCTCGCGCGCTTGCAATCTGATGCCACTGCACGCCCTTGGCATGAAGTTAAACCCTTAATCGAATCAGCTCTGGAAGGACCGTGGCCATTTTCGAGCATCGACGAAACTGCCGTGCATGCTGCAAGCATCGGCCAGGTTCACAAAGCGCGGTTGCAAGATGGAACACCCGTGGCAGTCAAAGTGCGTTATCCTGGGCTCGAGCGGAGTGTGCGATCCGACCTCGAGAACATCAAGCGTGTTTTACTTGTGGCCAATGTGCTGCCAGCAAAAGCTGATTACGATGAACTCTTTGCGAGGGTTGAATCACTCTTTTTGCAAGAGTTGGATTTTGCGAAAGAGCGTGACTTCTACCTCTTCTATCGTGATAAGCTTGGTCACTTTGAAAACATCGTTGTTCCGGAAGTTTTTCCCGAGCTGAGCAATGAGAAGTTGCTTGTGACTCGCTGGGTCGATGGGGTCAACCTCAAAGATTGGATGACCCGCACTGGGGCGCCTCATGTGAGTCATATCGATGAAGCCCTACGCGATCGCCTCGGACACGCGATGCTCGAGCTGCTCTTTTTTGAAATCTTCGACAACGGCTTTATTCAGTCGGATCCAAACCCGGCGAATTTTCTGGTCACCCCTGAGGGCAAATTATGTGTGCTGGACTTCGGGGCCACCGAAGAACTGAGTTTGACCCTGCGTGAAAACTACAAGAACCTGTGCCTGGCCTGCATGTTCGGAAGCAAGAGAGACATCATTGCAATTGCCGAGAAAATGCAGCTGTTGCTGACAGATGACTCAAACGATGCCCGCGACGCGTTCGTGCAAATGATGGCAATCACCTGCGAACCTTTTGTGCACAACTACTTTTCTTGGAAAGAATGCCATCTGACACGACGTTTGAAAGACAAAATTCTAGGATTTGCGAAGGCAACCCTGCTTCGTCCGCCACCAGCTGAGCTCATGTTCCTCAACCGCCGCATTCTCGGAACGCAGATGCTGCTCGAGAACCTTGGTCCGACCGTGCGCGCTCGAGAAGTTATTCTCAAGCGTGTGCAAGGTTCTTGAGCCTTGGGAACTTAAACAGCGATGCCAGTTTCACGCAGAACCTCGTTGAGGCTGACTTTGGAATCGGTGCGATCGTTGCGCCAAGCAATAATATAAGAACACTGCAGCTGTACGTCTCCACCTGGAAACGACTTGGTGCGTGTTCCTGGGGCCACCACCGCGTTCGGCGGAACGTACCCACGATACTCAATGCGCTCAGGCGAGGTCACATCGTAAATTGGTGTTGTTGCCGTAATGCAAACATTGGCGCCTAGAACAGCTCCGGAGCTGATCACCGCTCCTTCAACAACAATCGCACGACTCCCAACAAAGGCGTTGTCACCGACAATCACCGGGCGCGCGTTGGCGGGCTCAAGAACTCCACCAATCCCAACACCACCAGCAAGGTGAACATTGGCTCCAATTTGCGCACACGAACCAACTGTAGCCCAGGTGTCAACCATTGTTCCTTGGCCAACATAGGCGCCGATATTGACGTACCCAGGCATTAAGATAGCACCGGGCGCCATGTAGGCACCTTCGCGCACTACTCCGGGGGGCACCACACGAACACGCATCTCAGCGTGATCCGAACGAGTGTCGAGCTTGTCATGGAAGACAAGCGCGTCGCCATGAATTCTACCCTGCGCAACAGACTGTTCACCCGCATATGCAGCTACGCCGGTGGACATACGCGGTGTACGCCAACGCAAGGTCAGGAGTACAGCCTGCT
>JBILKQ010000208.1:0-3818 GCA_044376655.1 Silvanigrellaceae bacterium | reverse complement strand
CGAGCTCAGCGCCACCGCCCAAGAGTGCCTGCGTGAACTCGACAAGATTGCGCAAAACATTGAGGACGCCACTCTTTTGGCCGTTCACGCACAGTTCAAGGACACATGCCATGTCCTCGTGGGTCGAGTGATGCCCTGCGTAGAGCGCTGGCTTGGCCTAACCGCGGCATTTGCGAAGGAACTTGAGATTGATCGTCTAGAGCGCCCCAACCTAGGCGAAGCTTCGGAGGTGGTTCCTTTTAGACCACGACCCGGACAAGTCCCGGTGATTGTAACTAGATGATTTAAAGAGATCATTTAGTTCTTCACGGGAAATCGTGGGCTTCCTTGACGGGGAGCCTCTTTTTTTTAGGGCGAACGCCGATCTATTCCTCATGTAGCGGCGTTCTTTGGAGGGCCCATGCGCGTGTCTTTCTCTCAACTTCGAATGCGCACCCTGACCGGCTCACTGGCTGTGTTTATGGCAGCCGGCTCAGTTCGTGGGTGGGCAGCCGAACTGCAGCGCGAGTATGTGTCTTCTCCCATGCTGGGCTCAGGAAATGCAGGGGTAACCGATGTCTCCGGATTAGACTCATTGTTCTACAACCCTGCCAACCTCGCGCGTATGCCAAAAATTGTTGGAGATGTGGTTTTGGTCAGCCCGCACATTGAGGCCAGCCAGAGCGGACTGAGCATCTACAAAGACATCCAAGCCAACAAAAACATGCTCGATGTGGTGGGCAGTGTTGTGGGCCGCCCTGTCTCACTCGCCGTCCAGAACGCCACAGGGGCAAGTTTCAGGCGGACAGCCTTCGCCCTTTTCCAGAGAGCAGAGCTCGATATTGCTGTGAAGAATAATCCCATTTCGGGAATCCCGATTGCATCGGCATCCTCGGCAGCACGCGCGGGTGTTGCATTTGGTCTTGGACGCAGCTTTGCAAAAGATTTTCTTCATTTTGGAATCACTGGACTCATTGTACAAAAGGCAGAAGCGAAACTCGAAGTGTCTGCACTTGATGCGCAAGCCAAATTCGGAAAAGCCGGAGGCAAGAGTGTTTTCGATGATGCAATCAAACGCGGCGTTGGTGTGGGTGCACACGCAAGCATGGTGCTCACCCCTGGTGGATCATCGTCGCCTGAGTTTGCGCTCGTCGCCCGCAACCTCGGCATGAGTTATGGTGTTGGAGGAAAGCCTGCAAACGAGCAACCGACTGCCGAAATTCAAACCGTAGATTTCGGATTTTCACTCCAGCCTGGAACAAAAAATAGCCGTTCGCGAATTTCACTTGATATCGATGATGTTCTCAACAAATCAAACCAGAACTTCTATAAACGACTTCATATGGGCGCAGAGGTTACATTTTCTGAGATTCTGGGTGTTCTTGGTGGCCTGAATCAGGGCTACTCAACATACGGACTCTTCATCAACAGCAAAATCGTCCGCGTTGATGCCGGAATTTTTGCTGAAGAGATGGGAAAATATCCGGGCGACAGCAAGAATCGAAGCTTTTATGGACGCGTGAGTGTGGGGTGGGCAAAATGAAAGGGCAGCGAAAACTCTGGGCTTGCACCATCGCAACGATGATTGGAGACTCCGCTCTCAAGGCACGGCGCCTTGTTACGCTTGGCCTCGTGGCTTGCGTGGTAGTTGGATCGGGAGAAGTGTTGGTCGCCTGCGGAAGCGGCAACGTGTTCGAAAAAGCGGTCAAACGAAGCGATTCAGAGAAAGCTCAGGCTGCGCTCGAATCCGGTGATGTTGATTCGGCTATTTCCACACTCGAGGCATATCTCAAAAACAACCCCAACGATGCTGCCGCACGCTCCATGTTGGCCAATGCGTATCTCAAGAAATCCGGAGTCGATCTTCTCAAAATTGGAAATTCGGTCTCGGCAGGCAGCGATGGAAAATCCGATTGGAGCGCAGTCAGCAGTGTGCTGCCCAGCGGCACTGAGTCGAACGTAGCAAACATGCAAGCTGCGGTTGATGCACTCAAAAGCATCCCAGCATCACAGCGCACTGACGAACAGAACTACCAACTCGCAATTGCGCAAACAACACTTGCAATTACGGTTGCAAAAAAGGCCAGCGGCGGCGACAGCGGACAACTCTCCGATGATAAAGTTGACCAGATGAGTGACAGCGACGCATTGACGATCTACAACGCTCTTCAGGGAAGCAAAGAGGCTTCAGGAGCGATGCAATCACCCAATGATGGTCTAAGCACAATCGGCACTTTCGCAGACAAAGTCGACCAGCAGCCGGGCAGCACACCTGAAGAACGCTTGCGGAATTTTTTGAAGTCACAGAACTGAAACGAGCGTTTCATGAAAATCAATTGTCTCCAGACCAACCCTGGTCTCAGCGTTGAAAAAAACATGGCGGAAATAGAGCGCATGTTGGGTTCACTGAAAAATGAACCTGGGCTGGCGAATATTACAGTGCTGCCAGAAGTCTTTGCAGTGATGGGCAGCGACGAACTGCGGCGCAGTTCGGCGAACAACCTTGGTGAAGGTATCTTTCGAACGCTCTCGCAGTGGGCGCGCCAAACAGGCCAATATCTTGTTGCCGGGACACATGGTGAGATCTCTGCCGAACCTGGAAAGGTCTACAACACCGCAACAGTTTTCTCAGCCCAAGGCGCTTTGATGGATGTCTACAGAAAAATCCATCTTTTCAATTTGAAAGATGCCAATGGTGCACCACTGTACTGCGAATCGGACGTCTTTGCTGAAGGAAAAGAATCGAGCACTTTTTATATCGAAAGCGGTTCTGAACGTTGGCACTGTATGACCATCGTTTGTTACGATCTCCGCTTTCCAGAAATCCTCCGGCGCGAGATCAGCCGTTCAGGACCTCTCGATATCGTTTTTGTTCCCGCGGCCTTTACGCATCAAACCGGCAAAGACCACTGGGAAGTCCTCCTACGTGCTCGAGCGATTGAAAACCAGTGTTACGTGGTCGCGTGCAACCAAACCGGATTTCATACTGAGGGGCGGAAACGCAATTGGGGCCACAGTATGATTGTCGATCCGTGGGGACAAATCGTGGCTCAGCTGCAAGAGGAAGTGGGTGTGCTGCAGGCCCAACTTGCAAAAGAAGTCATCCACTCGGCTCGATTGCGTTTGCCAGCTCTGCAGGACAGAGTGTTCAAGGGCTGAAGAACTGCTTCAGTAGGATAACCTTGCTAGAGTGACCTTGCACTTTCACAATCAAGTGCATGTGTGGGCAAGCAGATTGCCGCTGATTTCTACATCCATTTTGCCATCAACAAATTTCGCAGGGTCACATCTCAAGCCCACAGGAATAAGAGTTTTAAAGTTCTCCTCCAATTTGCCTCTGAGAGCGAGACCAAGATTAAGCTTCATATCTGTGACGTCCATTAAATCAGAGATACTTAGGCGACCTGAGAGATTCACTCCAACATCATTTGCCGCAAACTTGGTCTCGGGTAGGATATCCAAAGATTTTTTGAGCAACTTCAATTTGATCCTGGCGTCTGTGAAGTCCTGACGAGGTATCGGAAGAGTCTCATTCTTCAATTCGAGATAGGCCTTCTGAATTTTCAAATCGACATCCGCATTAAGTTTTTCAAGTGAATCGGTGGTCGAGGACATGTCCACCTTTATCTTTCCGTTGAGTTGGCCTCCTATTTCGGTACTCAGAAATGGAAGAATGGTTTGCAGCGAAGGATCGTTGCTGGTGCGGAAATAAATCATGAAATTGCTGACGAGCGGTCTTAGCTCAAAGCGTGCAAAGTCAAGATCAATGGTCCCCTTTGGAATAGAAACTGCCCTGCGAGAATTCCCCAACGCGATAAGGTCAGAGATACTATGACTCG
>JBILKQ010000207.1:0-3851 GCA_044376655.1 Silvanigrellaceae bacterium | reverse complement strand
TCCAGAGTTCCCGCCGGCAATGCCTCAAAGGCTTTGTTGGAGGGGGCAAACACCGTAAACGAGGATGAGCCTGAAAGTGTTTCTGCAAGGCCAGCAGCTTTTACTGCAGTTACCAGGATCGAAAAGCGTGGATCATCTGCCAGGGTGGCAGTCAAAGACTTCGTAGCAACAACCGCCTCTTTGGCCATCGCATCGCTGGACATGCTGTCCTTGGATTCGGTGCTCGGTGGCAAGAGGACTGCGTCTATCTCGTGCGCGACCCCGTTGCTGGCAAGGATGTCTGTCTTCACAATGCCAGAACCATTGATTCTGACAGCGTCCGCATCAACGGAAACGGGTTTGCCCTGAGCCGTTGTAATGCTCATCTTTTTCAAGACGTCAGCTGCTTTCAGCTCGCCCGCGGCAACATGGTAAAGCAAGATGGCCTTCAGCTGTTCCTTGTTCTCTGGCTTGAGAAGCGATTCGAGAGTCCCTGCAGGCAAAGCTTCAAAAGCCTTGTTCGAGGGCGCAAAGACTGTGAACTTTGAAGAACCTGAAAGAACTTCAACGAGACCCGCGGCCTTCACGGCTGTCACCAGTATTGAAAAGCGGCTTTCACCCTGCAGAATCTGTACAAGATTCTTCGCACTCTTGGGCTCTGGAGCTTTCTCTGCATTTGGAGCTAAGATGTTGCCACCCTGCTGAGAGCCACAGCCGGTCATCAAGGGTTGAACAAGAGCGAGGCACAGAGGCAAAACGGCAACCAAACGTAATTTCATTTTCGGTTCCTTTCCTTTGTTGACTGACGAACCCACCATTCTAATCGACCTTTTTGTAAAAAACTTTAGAACTTTTTTGTTTGATTATATGTATTTCTGGATTTTCATTGAATAAAAAATGTAATTAAATGATATAAAACCGAAAAACTTACATTCAGAATCTCAGAGATTTCTGTGTAATTTTTAAAGACCCGTTTTTATTGAATAAAATGACCTAAAGGATTATAAAAAAAAGTCGATAAGTTTGGAACGAGGGAAGCCATGGATATCGATATTCCAAAAATCCGAAAGCGGATCAGAATCTACGATTATGCTGAGGCAGGACACTTTCTAAAGGCCATTTATGATGAAGTTCGTAGGGTCCAAAAGTCCTACTCGATTGAGTCCTTCTCCGAATTTTTTGGCTTCGGCAACAATAATACAATGGCTCAGGTTCACTCTGGCCACCGCAAAGTCTCTGTCAAAGCCGGTGAACGCATCGCTGATCTTTTGAGGCTATCGCGCGTCGAAAAAACGTATTTTCACGCCTTGGTCAAAGTCAAGCATGCAGATACTGTTGAAGAACGCGACCGTTTGTTGGCACTCACTCTCGAACTGCGTGCACGCAACAGTGAGTCCACAAACAACGATAAATTGCTCGAGTTCTTCAATTCATGGGTCCACGCTGTTGTCTTCGAAGTTTTGTCTATGGATGCACCGCAATCGGTTGAGGATGTGTGCAATAAAATTATGCCCGATCTGAAGGAGCAGGCAGCTGAAAAAAGTCTGATCTTTCTCGAAAGCATAGGGCTTGTGGAAAGTCGCTCTGGCATCGATGGTGAGCCCAAGAAATATATCAAGGTCAAAAAGGATTTCAGTGCGGGTGGAGCAGTTCCGGGACTCGCTATCGTTCGATATCATCAGGAAATGCTGAATCTTGCGAAGGACTCACTCATCTCAAGCCCGCCCTCTGAGAGGGATGTCTCTGCTGTGACGATCGCTGTGAGCCCTGAACAGATTGATCTGATAAAAGATGAGATCAATAGATTGCGAAAATATTTGCTTTTGCTCTCCTCGCAGGCCGAGAAAAATACAAGGGTGATGCAAGTCAATGTTCAACTTTTTCCGCTAAGCAAGTGAGACATACGATAATGAAAAAAAACTTTTTGCGAAAAACCTTGCGCAACCTGTCTTTTCCCGTCGTTGTCATGCTGCTCGGTGGCTGCGGAGTTGAAGCAGGAAATCCGGATTCCAAAGGAGGAAAGTTGTCGAGGATTTTTGTATCACCGACCTCCTACCCTGACGTGGGAAGTGTTTCATTGTCTATTGAAAGAGTTAATCTTGTTCAGGGCTATGCGGTCTTTTCACGAAATTATCAATCTCAAAAATTGGACTTAATGTCGAAAAATGGTTCGGTCAGTGAAGACTCCGCGCCCGCTCTCTCCGTTGAGTTGGCCGAAACGCAAAATAAATTTGAGCGAATTGAGCTGATATTGGCAAAGGAAGATCCTTATTTGCAAGTCTCTCTAAACTCAAAGGCAGAGCCGGTGAAGGCAGCTGTTGTCAGCGAAATGGGTGTGGTTTCGCGCTCGCTCGTCTTCAATGGAACAACCAATTCAAACGCTAACATTGATGTTGTCGTTGATGTTGAACTCCGCAAGTCCCTCAGACCAATTACAGCGGAACAGCGCGAGCAGCTGAATCTGCCCAATGATGTCGTTTTTGTCATTCAGCAGAAGCACTCATTTCTTGAATTCGCCGAAGCAGGAGCGATCGGTTTTTCCGATTTCGAGGCTAGTTCGCTTGTTTGCGTTTTTGTGGGTGAATCCCTCCCGGCTGCGTCAGCTGATGCTTGTACAGGCGCGGGATTTAAATCGCAAATCGTTTCATCACGCGGAACTGCAACAATTGGTTCGTTAGTGTCGGGGGAATATCGTGTGGTTAATATCACTCGCGACAACAGAGTTGTTGAACTTGGCAGAACAACAGTTTCGTCCGGGAGTAAAGTTGTGCTGAGCGGCAAGTGATTGCATTCGCACAATTCCAAACCCGGCTACTTTTTAAGATGCAATGTGCAGGTTAAGATGCAATGTGCAGGTGCTATCAAGAAGAAGGCCGGAAAAATCCATCTCGGGAACCTTCATTTTATTGCTGAGGCCAACGCCAAGCTGTTTTTTACGAAAGATAGTCATGGAAATTTCCTTAGCTTTGAGTTGGTCCAAAATGGACAGACGTTCTTCTTTAAAAGAATTCCATAGAGAATGCCGCTTCGGATCAGGCGGAGAGAATCTTTTTTTACCTCAAAACACTTTATCCCCTGGCAATTGACTGCCTTGTTTTATCCATTCGCTTATTTGGTCGAAGTCAATCTCATCGTTCTCAAAGATATTCAGATAGCGGACATTTTTCTGTTTTGATTCTTCAGGCGGCATCGGCTTCAGCATTGACCCATTAAGAAAAAAAACTTGAACGTATTTCTGGTAGCAATAGAAACCAAAAAACCAATTGAATTTTTTGGTGCCATAAAACGGTGTGTTCCAGCGGACTGCCAATTGAACTTCGGGAATTATTTTTTGTGCAATTTTATCAAGCTTTATGCCCACCTCTTTTTTCCACGTGGGCATTGCCTGTATATAGGTTTGAACAAATTCGTCACCATCTCCCTTAACAACTTGTGGATTGGTGCTGGATAGCACTTTGGTTTCTGTCTTTGATGGTTTCCGTTTGTTCATTTTGAGTCCATCAATGTTGGTCGTTTATAAAGTTTAACTGCATCTCACTTCTGCTGTCTATGGCCATTGTGCTGAATATCGACCCATCCGCCAGAGTTCTTGCTGCTTTTGAGCAGGGCAACTTCGCTTCAATGATCTACGGAATGTTGTCGCGTGAAATGGCATGAGGCTCTGGGGGAACTTTCAATACGTTATTTAACTTGTTCGGCTGGCCTTAAACAATTGAGTGAGATGCTTACTGACGAAGATTTATTGGCTCGCAGCTGTGAATTTATAATGCTCGATCGGCCACACTGGGACGCGATGAATTTCATGAATTTGGAGCTTTGATCGTAGGAATGGCTTTCGCCTATATTCAACCGGCTGAGGCGAATCAGATGAG
>JBILKQ010000091.1:0-11978 GCA_044376655.1 Silvanigrellaceae bacterium | reverse complement strand
ATTTGATTTTAATCGATTGTTGGCCGAGCCAGCGCACGTTGGCGCTTGAGAATGAATTTGGTCTGACGAAGAATCCTGTTTGTGTCTTCTTCTTTTCGCGCGAAGATTTCACGTTGAGACTCAGATCAGGTGCTTCAACAAGGGGGAGGAAGAGATAGTCGTCGGCACTCAGGCCACGTGAGATGATCTTGAATTTACTGCCGATCAGGATGCGTTCATTTCCCTTTCCCTCAATCACAAGCAGTGGAGCTTGTGCAATGACATTGATGCGCATTTTTCGATCGAGACCTGCGCGGACGGAAACCTCATCGACACCATCCACGGATGAGATCCGCGAAAGAAGTTTGTCAGCCAGAGCCGTTCGCGTCCATTTTTCCCGGCGCGCCGTTTGCAATGTGTCGGAGGCTAGGGATGATATTGTCGCCTGCAGATCCGAGCGCGGGCTGTTGACTTCAAGACGTTCGGGCAAGGTGCTCGTGAGAGCTTCCATCGCCTGAATAATTCCATAACCAAGTGCACCCACAGTCGCCATACCGAGCGAAACGATCAGTGTTGCCTTCGGCCAGCGCTTCAAGGATGCCCGAAGAGGCATGGACGCCCAGTTCAAAGTTGTTTTGCAGGTACGCAGTCCCACTGTCCACAGAGAGCTGCTTTTAGGTTTCACTGTGGAAGAACTTGAAGCAGCTTTGCGGCGAACAGGTTTGCGTCCAACCACTTCTTGCTTATTGAGTTGGGACATAGATCCCCTTATGGCATTTGTAATGCATCCAACAGGCGAGTACCGACACGCTGTACATCCCCTGCACCGAGGGTGATGACCAGTACGCCGGTACAACCTTTTTCATCACCATCATGTTTGCATGCGAACGCCTTGGCCAGGGATACGGCCTGTTCGAGGTTTTGACAGGTCAGAATTGCGGCACCTTCGCCTCCTGGATGTCGGTTGCGGATGAGGTGCGCCAAGCTCTCATGATCACAGCCCTCGATGGGTTTTTCACCTGCCGAATAGACAGGTGTTACAATCACGCAATCAGCAGCAGCGAACGATTCGGAAAATTCCTCTGCCAAATGCTTGACGCGGCTGTAGCGGTGCGGCTGGAACACGGCGCAAACCTTGTGCCGAGGCCAGCTTTCCCGGATTCCATTGAGTACGGTACTGATTTTTTTTGGGTTATGGGCGTAGTCATCGACAACGGTCGTTCTGTTCACGGTTCCGAGTGCAGTGAAGCGATGTAGAACTCCTTGGAAATCTGAGATGGCAGCCGCGACTCTGCGTTCTTGCAATTCGAGAACCACACCAACGGCAACACTCGCAAGAGCGTTTTGGACGTTGTAGCGGCCCGGCATTTTCAAGGTTATGGGGGTTCCCTTTTTGCCAAAAATAACCGGTGTGAACTGGGTGACCGGTCCGTTGGGTAGGATATCTACTGCCGTGATGTCGGCTTCTGGTGAGAGTCCGAAACTGATGCATTTTCGCTGTACCTGAGGAAGGACCTGCCGCACACCAGGATCATCGATGCATGCACATACTGCTCCGTAGAAGGGAACTTTGTCGAGAAAAGAGCGGAATGCAGTGAGAATCTCTTCGTAGCTTGAATAGTGATCCATGTGATCTTTGTCGATGTTGGTCACAACCGCGATGGTCGGACTCAAACGCAGAAAACTACCATCGCTTTCATCTGCTTCTGCGAGAAACCATTCCCCTCGGCCGAGCTGTGCATTTGAGTCGGTTGAGTTGAGAATACCACCGATCACGACAGTTGGATCGAGCTGTGCTTCATGCAGAACATGGGCAAGTATGCTTGTGGTGGTGGTTTTTCCATGCGTGCCGGCAACGATAATACCGTATTTGAGGCGCATCAGCTCAGCGAGCATTTCGGATCGGTGGATAATTGGGATACGCGCAGATTGTGCGGCTTGGATTTCCGGATTTTGGTTGTGGATTGCGCTACTGACGACCACAACCTGCACATCGGAAACGTTGCCGGCGTCATGTGCAAGAAAAATTCGAGCCCCTAGTTTCTCAAGCCGCTCAACGGTGGCAGAGCGTTTTATATCACTGCCACTCACCTTGTATCCGAGGTTGAGCAATACTTCCGCGAGACCCGACATCCCGCTTCCGCCGATTCCAATGAAGTGAATTCTGTCAATTGCCTTGAACATGTCCCGCCATGCCTCCTATTTGGCGGATGTATGCCTTGGCATGGATTTGTGCCAGCAGGCCCATCGCAAAAAGATTAGCCACAAGCGACGAACCACCAGATGAAATGAAGGGAAGGGTGAGACCTTTGGTGGGCAGCATGCCCGCGCAAACGCCCATGTTGACCAAGGTTGAAGCGGCGAGCATAGCCAGCAGTCCGGCTGTCACCATGCGGTGAAAGGGTTCAGTCACTGCCACAAGAAGCTGCAGCAGGGAGTAGAAGAGCATGGTGTAGATGAGAAAAATGATTAATATCCCCACAAAACCCATCTCTTCGCCAATGACCGAAAAAATGAAATCCGTGTGCGCTTCCGGGAGGAAGAAGAGTTTTTGTTGGCTACCACCCAACCCCTTGCCAAAAAATCCGCCACTGGCAATGGCCACGAAAGATTGGATGACTTGAAAACCTGAGCCAAGGGGATCTGCAAAAGGATCGAGAAAGGTGACGATGCGCTTCAGGCGGTAGGGTGCGGCAACGGCCAGAACCCCGAGCAAAGGAATGACCATGGCCAAACCACCGAAGAAATATCTCTTCGGGATCCCATGGAAGAAAAGAATTGCAGAAATTCCAACAAGAAGAATCACAGACGTGCCGAAGTCGGGTTGATGAAGCAGAGTTGCAAATCCCAACCCGAGTGGAAGCAATTTAATCCATTGAATCTTTTTCTCCGCAAGGAGCGCAGAGAGATGGATCACGGATGCAATCTTGAGAAATTCACTGGGCTGGAGCTGGAGTCCGCCGAATGAAATCCAGCGTGAAGCACCCAGAATCTTCCTACCGAGAACGGGAGTGAGGGTCAGGGCTGTGAGGGCCAGGGCACCCAACATGAGCCAGAGCGACCAGCGTTGGAGCCTCTCAAGAGGAATTCGTGCACCTGCAAGAGCTGCGAGGGCACCAGGCAATATGTAAAGCAATTGCTTCTTGGCAAAAAGGAATTCATCGCCGTATTTTTGTCCAGCATAGACACTTGATGCACTATATACAAAAAGCAATCCAAACGACAGGAGAGCTACAACCGGAAACCACAGGGTTTGTCCGCCATAGGCATCAAAACTGCTGATGGAAATTCCCGAACTCGATTTATGATCGCGTGTCATCCATGACTCCTGCGTCTCTCAGTTGCAACAAGTAGAACTCAGAGGTTGACCACTCTCTGCAGCACCCAGTTACGAAATGAATCGCCCCGGTGCTCAAAGTTTTTGAACTCATCAAAGCTAGCGCATGCTGGACTCAACAACACCACATCACCATGGCTGCACTCATCAAGGGCCATTTGGGCCGCATCGAGCATTGATTTTGAGGGTTGGGCCAGTGCACTGCCGAGGCCGGCGAGTTGCTGACAGATAAGTGGAGCTGCCTTACCAAACGGATAGACCTTGACGATATTTTTACCGATAAAAGGCGCGAGAATGGCGTAGGAGTCGCCCTTGGGTTCGCCACCGAGCAAGAGCCTTAAACCACTGGAAAAGCTGCGCACCGCTACGAGTGTGCTTTCGACGTTGGTTGCCTTTGAATCATTGATGAAGCGTGCCTGAATCTCGCATCCTTGAGACGTTCTGAACGTTTGGTTTCGAGCCACCTCTTCGAGTCGGTGTGCGAGGTGACGGTAGACACTCGTTTTGTTTTGCCATTGGGCGCGGATGATGTTTGGATGCATGCCTTGCTGAAGGGCCGCCAAGGACGCTGCTAGGATATTCATCTGGTTGTGATCTCCCGGCAGGACAGGCTCCTTGATTGAGAAGCTCATTTCCTTGAGCTCACCCCCACCGACCAGGATATGCACATCAAAGTTTTTTTCGTCTTCGCCATGGGTACACCAGACGTGTGAGAGCGGGTGTTCCGAAAGCACCGGAAGTGCCAGATTGGACAACCCTCCATAACTGGCTTGCGGCAAACTTCGCTCGCTGTGAAAACCTTGGTTTTTTCTCTTTGTTGCTGTGGTTTTGTGAGTGTCCATAACCACGGTCGCTTCACTCTTTGTCAGAAATCCATAACTCACGAGGACGGGACACTCAGGCATGGCCAAGCCCAAGCGGAGTGCGTGGCGGAATACATTGCTGTCAATAACCGCGAGGCCGTCTTTGCGCGTCAACAAAACGAGCCGCCATTTGGACTTCAGGTATTCATCCATGGTTCCGTATCGGGCGAGGTGGTCGTTCTGGAGATTGAGAAACACGCTAACGTTTGGGCAAAAGGTGTGCGTGGTTTCCAATTGGTAGCTGCTGACCTCGACCGCATAGGCATTGTATTTTGCCGGATCGAGCAGAGTGTCGCAAAACGCACGCCCATAGTTCCCGCAAGGCACGGCATTGAGTTGGCCCAGGGTTAAAAGCTGTGCGGCATAGTGGGTAGTTGTGCTCTTGCCATTGGTTCCCGTGATTGCCACAACGAAAGCGGTTTCGGGCAGAAACCAACTTGCCACCTCAATCTCACTGACCACAGGAATACCAGCTTGTCGAGCAGCGATAGGCAAAGGACGATCGAGCGGTATGCTTGGTGAAAGAACAACCAAATCCGCTTCCGAAAGTAATTTATCGATTGAATGACCGCATTCTTCGAATTGAATGTGCAGTTGATCCAGAATGGCTTTTGAAGATGCCTCAATCTCGGCTGAGTCAGTGACGAACAGTTGGGCACCTTGTCCATGAAGTAGCTGGGCCGCAGCAATTCCACTTTTTGCTGCCCCGACAATCCAAATTTTTTTTCCTCTGACGTTCATTTTCTTATCTCAACTTAAGGCTCAAAATACTCAGAAGTGCCAGCATAAAGCTGATGATCCAGGCACGCACTGTAATTTTTTGCTCCGGCCAGCCACCTTTTTCAAAGTGGTGGTGGAGCGGTGCCATGCGGAAAACGCGTTTCTGTCGAATTTTAAATGAGCCGACTTGGATGATCACGGAGAGTGCTTCAACGACAAAAACCCCACCCATGATTACGAGCAGAATTTCGTGTCCGGTGATCATCGCCACAGCACCGAGAATACCGCCTAGTGGTAGCGCTCCCGAGTCGCCCATAAAGACCTGTGCGGGCCATGCATTGTACCAGAGAAAGCCTATCGAGCTGCCGATCAGTGCAGCCAGAAAAACCGTAATTTCTCCCGATCCTGGTACGGTGTGGTAGTAGAGATATTTAGCAACCACAACGTTTCCTGTGACATAACTCAAAACAAGCAATGCGATTGAGCAGGTGATCACTGGGCCGATGACCAGTCCATCCAAACCGTCGGTGAGATTGACTGCGTTGCTCGAACCGACAAGCACGAAGTAGGCAAACGGGAGATACAGCCAGCCGAGGTTGAGGGCAGCATCCTTCAAGAAGGGAATGTGGACGGTGGTCAGCGATGAGCTAAGGGCGTTTTCGTTGGCTGAAACACCTGGTTGGCTCAGATGCCAGGCCATCGCAATACAAGCGCCAACTGAAAGGCCAATATATTTGTAACGACTCGCTAAGCCCTTCGGATTCTTCTTGGAAATCTTCAAATAGTCATCAATGAATCCGACGCAGCCAAAAATTAGCGTCACAAGGGTGAGGGTCCAAAGATGGTGGTTGTTGAGATCCATCCACAGAAAAGCGCTGATCAGGGTGGCAAAAATAATCACCACACCGCCCATTGTCGGTGTTCCCTTTTTCTCAAAGTGGGTCTCTGGGCCAAGCTCGCGGATGGGCTGTCCGAGCTTGAGGGCGCGCAGACGGCGAATCAGTGGTGGATATAGAAAGAGTGAGATCAGAATTGAGGTAATAAGGGCTAAGATAGCGCGGCTGGACAAATAGGAAAGCGCGTTCAGTTTTGGTTCAAACTGTGTCAGCCGGTGAATCAGAAGCAGAAGCATGTGACGCAGACCCTCATTTGAAGTCTTAATTAGTATTTTTTGTTTTCAAAGCTTGCCGAGCAACCTCGGAGTCAGAGAACGGATACTTTGTGGTTCCCACAATCTGGTAATCCTCGTGTCCCTTTCCTGCAATAAGCACAACGTCTTGAGGCTTCGCGGCAGCGATGGCGCTACGAATAGCCAGGGCACGGTCGACCTGGGTGTGACATACGCCTCGGCGTTCAGGAAAGACGCCCGATTCAATATCTTGCAATATTCTCTCAGGCTGTTCCGTGCGCGGATTGTCCGAGGTGATCCAAACTTTGTCTGAGAGGCTTGCTGCGATGTGTCCCATCTTGGGGCGTTTGCCTGGATCGCGGTCACCGCCGCACCCAAAAACGCACAAAAGTTTACCTTCGGCGGGTAGCAGCGAACGACATGTTCTCAAAGTTTTTTCCAGGGCATCGGGAGAGTGGGCATAGTCGACAAGAACACATGGAAGACTCGAACCGACTCCAGCCGATTCCACAGGGTCGAGTCGCCCAGGAATTGAGCGAACATTTCCTGTCACCTGTGAAATCTGACTCAGTGGGTAGCCAAGCGCGATCATCATGGCCACGGCTGCAGTGAGATTCTCGTGCTGAACTTCGCCGAGCAATCGGACGTGATATTGGCATTGCCCAGTGTGGCTGAGGGGGTCAATCCAGAGTGTCCACTGACCTGAGATTCCTGCAGTTGTGCTGCGTTGGTGGCTCATTTCGAGATATCGGCTGCCGGCAAAGTTGTTGCGCGCTTCCTTGAAAAACAGCTCCTTTTCAGCTGCGCTTCCGAAGCCGATGCAAAATCTGTTTTTACCCCGAGCAGCATCGACAGCGTTCTTCCAGTAGCTGTCCATGCAATTAATGATCGCTTGACCATTGTGACTCAAATAACGTCGGAAGAGATTGAGCTTGGCCTCAAGATAGCGTTCCATCGTACCGTGATAATCGAGGTGATCCTGACTCAAATTTAAATAAGCAGCACAATGTACAGGCCAATCGCCCAGCCGATTTTCATCTAAGCCAATGCTCGTGGCTTCCATCACAACCTGTTTGCATTCAAAATCGTTCTGCGCAGCGCGGAGCGCAGAAAGAAGTCCGGGATAATCGGGCATGGTAGGAAAGGGGTTGTCCCACGTGTGGGCGCCCACTTGGATTCCAAGTGTTCCGAGCCGCAGCACAGACTGACGACTCAGTTCCTCAAGCAGGGTTGCCGTCATTTGGGTCGTGCTTGTTTTGCCGTTCGTTCCTGTAATGGCAATGGTTGTCCAGTGTTCTGATTTCAGAGCACTGCAATCCTTAACGAGAAGGTCACGTGCTTGTTCACTGGATGTGCACAAAATAAGATTGGGGTGTCGCTTAATCTCGTTGAACCACGATGCATTCTGTCCGTGATTTTCATTCGATAAGCTCTCGAGCGCAAATTCCTCCGCAATGACAATACGCCCTGCGCTGAGGAGTTGCTCAACCAGATTGTGCGTGTTGTGACGTAAGGTCTTGCGCGCGATAAAGATAAAATTTTCACTTTCATCAGGTATCTTCCTGCTGTCCCAGACCAGAGGTAACGCAAGATTTCCAGAAGCTCTGCGGAGCGATGACTCTTCCGATGGGATCTCTGCAAGTAAATTCTCTGCCTCGAGCAACAAGAGTGCTTTGCCTGGCTGAATCAGGAATTTTTGATCAAGTTCAGTGCCTATCATGCGACTTTTCCCCATTTCCAGTGCGCTTTGCCATGGGCGAGGTTGGAGCAGGAAGTTGGGTTGTGTCGAGCTGAATAAGGCCACGCGAATTGAGGTAGTTTATAGCCTTTTGACCGATCTCAGAGAAGACGGGTCCGGCCAGTACGCCACCATATGCAGGCCGCACCTGCGGCTCGTCGATGACAACCGTGATTGCAAGCCGCGGTTTTTCTGCTGGAACTACGCCTGTGAAGGCCGCAATACGCTCACTATATGAGCGTGTCTTGGGGTCGAATTTTTGGGCTGTTCCTGTTTTTCCGGCAACGGTCAATCCCGAGATCGATGCAAGTCGGCCCGTTCCACCCTCTTCCTCCACCACACCGCGCATCATGTCAGTCACCATCCGGCTGGTTTCTTCTGAAATGACCCGGAGCGGAGGAAGCTCCGGTTGCATCGATTCACGCTCTTCACCGAGGGCCAGAATGCGAATTCCGGGGTCAGTTCCATTGCCGGTTAGGATAGCCATGGCGCGGGTCATTTGCAGTGTGCTGATGGCAATGCCTTGGCCGAAAGAGATGTTTGCAAATCGCATCTCTTTCCAGTGTTCTGGCTTTGCCACCCGGCCTGCCCACTCACCCGGAAGCCCTGTTCCCGGTGGGCGAATCAGACCAAAGGCTCCCAGTGCATCGTAAAGCCCGTTGCGCCCCATTTTCTGTGCGACTTTGTAGGTACAAATATTGCTGCTGACTTTGATGACTTCTGCTGGATTCAGGACACCGTGCGGATGTGTGTCGCGGATTTTCCCACCGGGAAGGGCCATCGATCCATTCTCGCAAAAGAACTTTTCGTGGGGATCTATCTTCTTTTTGTCTATCGCGCGGGCAATGAACAGCGGTTTCACGACCGAGCCAAGTTCAAGAGCGTCCATTAAAGGACGAAAGCGCCTTGCTTCTGGTTGGTTTGCCGGGGGGGCATTGAGGTCATAGGTTGGATAACTTGCAATGGCCAACAACTCTCCCGTCTGTACGTCCATCACGACGGCCGATCCTGCCCGCGCTTTTGCCTTGAGAACACCCTCTTTGAGAGCCGACTCCGCCGTCGATTGGATAGAGAGGTCAATTG
The DNA here is from genome assembly GCA_044376655.1 of Silvanigrellaceae bacterium. Lineage (GTDB taxonomy): Bacteria > Bdellovibrionota_B > Oligoflexia > Silvanigrellales > Silvanigrellaceae > RFOM01. The sequence goes on along the minus strand of JBILKQ010000091.1, from coordinate 3,129 downwards.
AAAGTTGCAACGGTGCGCTTTCGTGCTCCGGCTGAACAGCGCCATTGGGTGTTATCAGAGTAATGTGCCCGCGCGCATCGCGTGTTACCTTAGCAACCTGCGGTGTGCCGTTGAGAACTGAGTTGAAAATAGATTCAACTCCCTCGAGACCGATATTGTCGCGACCTACAAATCCAATCAAGTGCGCAGCAGCCTCTTTCTCTGGATAGATACGCTTGGGTTCTTCAGCGACTCCGATGAACTCACGCCACTGTTGAAGGTCGCCCATGTGGGAGAATTCGCTCGGTGGTATATGTCGACGCAGCCAGGCAAAGCCTTTCTTCGTTTTGCGGAGGTCGAGCAGAACTTGCTTTGGAATTTTGATGGTCTTGGCAATTCTTTCGAGTGTAGCTTGGTCGTTTGGGAGCCGTTTGGGGATGGCAAAAATACTCGGGTGGAGAACGCTCACAGCCAATGTGCGTCCGCTGCGATCAACGATCTTTGCCCGCGGTGGTAGTAGTTTCACTTCGGATTCGAATTGTCGGCTCGCTTGGCTGCGCAATTTTTCATTGAGCGCAGTTGGGAAAACTGCCAGTTGTGCATAGCGCATAATCATTACAGTTCCTGCAACTGCAATTGCACCGGCGAAAATATTGATCCTCAGGCGCATGTCATTTTGCGGCCTCAAGTTGAACCATCCATGGTTCTTTTTGGTCTTAAGGATTTTTTTCAACGCTCGGGTTCTCCAGTTCGTCAGACAGCTTTTGCGGACGAAGGACATTGGTCTTCGCGGGAAGTTTTAGCTGTGCCTCGTTTTCATTGTTTCTGGTTTTCAATTTTGCATCGCGCACTGAGCGTTGCACCGATGCAAGTTGGCCCTGCAGCTCTGTGTTCTTTTGCCGCAGTTGACGCTCTTCAGATTTCAATCTCCCGAGCTCATAGCCGATGGCATAGGTCTTTGTGCGCAGTGCAGCCACGGGAATCGCAGCCAGAACCACCAGAGCAAAGCAAAGCAAACTTGCATCTATTTTTCTCAGGTTCATGTGCAGCATACCTCGCTCTGGGAAATCTCATTTCAGATCTCTCGTCAGTTGCCTGTTTGGAATTTTCGTTGGAAATGGAAGCCACGCAGACGCGCTGAACGAGAACGCGGATTGCGTTTAATTTCCTCCTCAGATGCGGTCGCACCCCCACGAGGATCCTCGTGTCCCCAGGAGACGTTTGCGCTTGACGTCTGGCCGACAAGTCCCATTTGCATTTCGAGCCACTGTTGTTTTTCGCTCGCCCTTTTTTGGTCGGGGTTCATGTTTCCTGACTCCCAGGCTCTAAAGTATCTTTTCACTAAGCGGTCTTCCAAAGAATGGAAGCTGATAACTGCTGCCCAACTGTCTTCATCCATGATTTGGGGAAGACCTTTGAGCAGTTCCTCAATCGCAGCAAGTTCTTCGTTGACGGCAATCCTGAGTGCCTGAAACACTCGCGTAGCTGGGTGCACTCTGCTCTGATGATATCCCAGGATCCGGGCGGCGTATTGCGCAAATGCCATTGTATTTGACAGTGGCAGTGTTTGATTTTGGCGATCTTTGACAATCGCTTTTGCCAAAAGACGGGCTCGTGGCTCCTCACCGTACTCCTGGAAAATGGTGGTGAGTTCTTTTTCACTCAAACTGAGGAGAAGGTCTCGTGCTGTGGTGCCTGATTGTTGATTCATGCGCATATCGAGCGGTCCTTCGCGCAGAAACGAAAAACCTCTCTCCGCTTCATCGAGCTGTGGTGAACTCACACCGAGATCCGCCATGAGGCCCGTCAGCTTCGTTTGAGGGCGGTGTGTTTGCAGCCACGCTGGAAGGTTGCGAAAGTTCATGGCCAACAAAGTGGTCTGAAAGTATTGCGTCGCGCTTGGCTGTTTTGAGCGCCATGCGTTCAAACGCTCTTGCGCGACATTGAGGGCGATAGGGTCTTGGTCGCAGCAGAGAATTTCAAATTGGAAATCTGTTCGACCCGAGGTTTTCATGTGAGTGGCGAAGGTGTCCAAGAGATGGAGCGAATGACCTCCCCCGCCGAGAGTGCAATCAGCAAAGGTGTAGAGGTTGCAGCCCGCACGACGCTCCACACCCCGGATCGCAAGTTCCACCGTTTCGTTCAACAGAACAGTGGTGTGATCGAACGCGGTCATTTGTTTACCCTCGAGGCAGCTGTCATCGTTTTGACGCAGCTGCAATTTAATGTGCCAAAAAATTACGCAAGCCGTTTAAAGCTTTTGAGAGCAGCTCCGATGCAACGTTTGTGAATTGAGATTCAGGTCTCAAATTGGATTTCCTGCACGAGGGTCTCCAGCAATGATGCGTAATCGTTCGCGCTCCGTCTTTAGAAGTTATCTGCTTCCTGCAATTGCGGCAATTGTCCTTGCCGTCGGGCCGGTGGCTTGTAGTTCCACAGGCGAGGAAGAGCCAACGCCTGCACTTGATGGAGCAGCCTCGGGTGAAGCAACAGAAAACGGCAACGCAGCCAACAACAACGCTGCGGCAGGCGAGAATGGCAACATCAACGCCAACACCGAAGCAGCAAACACTGCCAGGCCAGAGGGCGAAGCTGCTTCGAGTAACAACCCGATTGGTAACGAATTGAATAATGCCATCGGTGGCGAAGGGAATGAATTGGGCAATACGCAGGCTGCAGCCGCTGATAATGAGAGTGCAGGCGCTCCAGAAAACGGCGCAGTTGCAGACAACGGTGCGCTTAATGCAGAGGGCTCCGGAAATGCGTTGAACGCTCTTGCTGCCGACGCCAACGGAACTGGAGCAGCTCCTGCTCCAGACGCTGGTGCAGCCCCTGTTGCCGGTGCTGCTGATGCAAACACAACAAATCCGTTCGGTGCAGTGGGCAACAATGCCGCACCTGCTCCAGCCCCAGAAAACAGTTCATCTCCTGCATTCGGTTCGGCTGAGGCTGCCCCTGCCAACGTTGATTCTGCTGCTGAGGCCGGCTCTGGTGCAGAAACGGAAGGTGATGAAGGTGATAGTGCTTCGGCTGTGGTGAGCGGTCCCACGTCGCTTCCTGAAATAGGCTCCAAGATGGCTTACTATGTGATGCGCGGCGACACACTCGGCGGAATCGCACAGAAGATCTACGGTTCACGCGGCCGTTGGA
>JBILKQ010000226.1:0-3151 GCA_044376655.1 Silvanigrellaceae bacterium | reverse complement strand
GATAAATCCCTGAGTCACTTCGCCTGTCGGTGCAATCACATTTTCAGGTGGGCCATCGTGAACAAAGAGGTTGTCGCCCAAGCGTTGGAGCACCTTGAGATCAGTGAAGGTGACGGTTTTAAGTTTGTCGATGAATTTCTCACCTTCATAAACTTCACCTGTGGGGAGGATGCGCATTTGTCCTTCACTCAGACCTGTGATGGCTCCGCGTTCGCCCATCACTGTGGCACCATTTTTGGTCACCAAAGTCCCGTCGCTTGTTAAAGAAAAACTCCCATCTCGGGTGTAGCGCTCTCCGAATGGAGTATTGACGGCAAAAAAGCCATTGCCCTGAATTGCAACGTCTGTGTTCGCTCCAGTGCGTTTGAGAGAACCCTGAATGTGGCTGGTCTCGACATTTGAGAGCGTCACGTATCCCATCTCGTTGCCGTGCAGCGGGTACAGCTCGCGCATGTCGAGTTTGAACTGTGCAGGTGGCAGAGGAGCTGCGTAGGCTGGCCAAGGATTGGCTTCAAGAGCAGCAAAGGTCACCTGCTCTTCTTTGAAGCCTGTTGTGTTCATGTTGGCCACATTGTTGGCGAGAATCTCAAGAACCCGTTCCTGAACCATGCCACCTGAGAGTGGAGCATAGATATTCTTGAGCATCAGGCACCTCCCCGTGATGGGGGTGCTTGAAATTTCGTGTCAGCACCCTCACAGCTGCAAGTTTAACACCAGGTTTTGGTGACCCTGCGGGATAATAATTTCCCGTTTGCCAAGGATACTGCCATTTACCAGTGAACTAATGACCAATTCGTAGCTTCCCGGAACAAGGCGCAGAGACCTGTTCGAGCCAACGCTGATTTGGAATTCCATCTCAGTTTGTAAAATATCTTTGCGGAATGACTCCAGTTCACTTTTTGCTGCGACAGTGAGTTCACCTGGTGCGCGCAAGACAATATCCCGGCATGCAGGATTTGCCGAGGCACGGCGTGCAAACTGACGAATCAGCTGCACACGTGTTGATTCATCCCAGACGCCGCGCACAATCGCCGAACTGAACAATCCGTTTGAGCTGTTGCCCAGGTCGAGACCGATGCGCCCACGATATGTTTCACACACCGGTGAGAGAGTTTGGAAGTCGCCTTTAGCGAAAGCCTGGCCGTTGATGAATTCGAAGGCAGGAAGCACTGACTGAGCCACTGTTGACTTCAGGTTTGGCGTGGCTTGTGCAGATTGATTCATCGCGACTTTAACAGGTTTGAGAAAGCTCATCGGCATACTCACCAAGGAGCTTGCACTCAGCTGTTGGTTGCCAGCGCTTTCAACTTGATGGTGCATGTGCAGAGCGCCTGAGCGCAGCATTCCTTTCACCACCGAGCCCCGTGCCAGGCTGCGGGAGTTCATTCGAACGGCGACTGTGACTTTTTGTGAGTCTTCGATTTCGAGAACCTGTTTGAGCTCTTCATTGGTTTGGGTCAGCATGTGCGAAATAATTCTCGCCCATTGCCATTTTTTCGAGTCATCGGCGAGTATCTCAAGTTCTGGCGAATTCACCAGCGAACGCGGGAGTTCGCGATGATCCTCGGCAAGAATACTTCGGATAACCACACCGATCTGTGTGAGCGCCTGTTCAGGCGTAAAGCGGCGGGCTTGTGCGGTTCGGAGTTCAAATGCAATCCGATCGCAGAGTGCGTTGAAGTTGAAAAGCTTGCGGTGGAAAAGGTACGGCAACTGCGGGAACTCTTTTCGCACCATCTTTTCTGAACTACGAGTAAACTGACTTCCATTGATGGCCACTGTCTGAAGCGCCTTGAGGTCTTCCTGGATAGTGGCAGGTGTGCTGAACCAAGCAAGCTCGAGCATGTTCTGCGGCATTTCAGCTGGAAGACTTTGAATCTTCTCTTCAGTTTCGCGCTTGAATTCGAGGCTCAGACCACCAAACCAGGGCAATTTAATTTGCTCAGCGAAACCATCTTTTCCATACGCTACTGGCATTTCACTCAAAGAAAACAGTGAGCCGGTGAGCGGGTTGAACTGAATGACGTCAGCTCCGTATTTTTTGTCGTCAGCCGCGTATTTCCTGCCAGTATCGAAGAATGGGACGTGGATGCCCGCAATTCTTGTGCCTTCAGCAATTTTACTTCTGCTCTGAGCTGGCTTGAGCCCAAATCGTGCCAAATGGCTTTCTGGTTGCCCTTTGACAAGCTTGAGACCGTCCGCGTCTACTCTGCTCCACTCGGCTTCGCTCTCAAAGACAACTGATTCATGATGGCTCACAGTTACGAACTGCTTGGATGAATTCAAACCCTGACCGTCATCGATGGCAGAAAAACGAATGCCCGTGATGAGCGGGGCATAGCCCAAGCGATGTCCGACCTTAATCTCAGAGAAGAATTCGGTTTGTTTGTCTTCTTTTCTGGCCGCAAACACAGCGGTGCCCATGGGAATGCCCTGGATAGACAGCGTGTAATAGGCCAGTTCTTTGTATCTGGACGGTGTTGAGACAACGGGCGCTGGAACCTGTGGATTGCCAACGGCCATCGCCACAAGACCAGGAGCAGGAAAGCGTTTACTCAGGTTGGATTGGCTTTCCTTGGTACATCCGGCAGCTGCAACCAATGCAAATGCGGTTGCGACCAGACGCAATCTCTCTGTCTTGATAACCATCATGGTGTGAATCCTCATCATCCCTTGAGAGGTCAACACAACGTGCTATCGTCCGCCGTGCTCGCGCCCCTAGGAGGACTCCTTGAAATGAAGCGAAACATGCGAAGATTAGCTTGCGTGGCGCTCTTTTTTTTCTCCTCCCATCCTGCTACCGGCCTCTCGCAAAGTCAAAAGTCCCAAATTTGGCGGATCCCCGTCTTGCCCGCGAATGATGCGCAAAGTAGCGCTTCTCCGACGCAGGAGGATGTTGTGGTGCCTGCACGCGAGCGCGAGAAATCGTTCGAGAGGTTTCTGCAGCCCAATGATGACACTCAAAAATCTGCACAAGAATTGAGCATAGGTGAAGTGGAGCTCTCGCGTTCCCGAACGGTGAATGAGGCGATGTCGCGGTACGGTCTCCTTTCCTTGGGCGGGGAATCTGGCGCTTGGGGAGGCGGCCGAGTGTCCATGCGTGGTTTTCCTGGACGAGAGCCAGAGGCCTTGCTTGAGGGGGTCTCTCTCG
>JBILKQ010000013.1:0-34048 GCA_044376655.1 Silvanigrellaceae bacterium | reverse complement strand
GCTGAGCAGGCTGATGCTGTCAAAGCCGACACCGCCTCGATGCCCGCCCAGCCTCTGTCAGGGGATTGGCTGTGCTGCACTCAAATGTTTCAAAAACCATGAACTGGATCGCAAACGACACCCGTCGTGCGGTTGAATTGCCTCTTGAATGCTGCGTTATCCAGAAAGGCGCGCGGATTGAGCGTGTCATGGTTGCACTCCACGGCTACGGGGACAACGCCAGGAACTTCGCTTCAGTCGCAGAAGAATTGGTGCTGAAAGATACATTGTGGATCATTCTTCAGGCCCCCGAAACCCTCCCCTTCCCGGGAGATGGCGCGCAGTGGTACGAACTGTTCGGACAACCCCACTCGCAACTGCGCTCGTCTCAAGATAAAGTCAAAACAGTTCTCAACATTGTTCAAAAAGAATTGAACATTGATTGGAGCAAAATTTTTCTGTTTGGATTTTCTCAAGGCGCCTTTGTGTCGCTGCTCACCGCACTGGAGTTTCCGCGCCAGCTCGGCGGCGTGGTGGCCCTCAGCGGATACCTTGCACAAGCCCATCGTATCGCTTTGCCCGAGGCACAGCGCACGCAGCTGCCCGTTTTTCTCGCGCATGGCTTGCACGACCAGGTTGTTTTTCCGGCACAGCACTTTGAAACTCTCGACATCTTGGGCCACCTCGGCTTCACCCGAGTCACAGCTAAAACTTACAAAGGAGTTGCGCACTCATTGTGTGCCGAAGAACTCTTTGACATCCGCACCTTCATCGAGGGTATGCCTTGAGCCACAAACTCATCCCCGACGCCAAATCCATCAACTTGCGAACCGACGACCTCAGTCAATTGTCGGAGGTCGAACGTTCACTGGCGCTTGAACAGGCTCGCCTTCAACTCGAACAGCGCGCCCAGGGAGGAATGAACGCCTATCTGGTGAGTCTTGAGCTTGTCGAAGATGATCCACAGGAAATACAGGAAAGCCTTGTGGAACTCGGCAGCCTTGTGCGCTCACTGGGCGATGAACCTGTGGGGGTCACCGTTCAAAAACGCTCCCGTATCGTTCCTGCAACACTGATTGGAACCGGCAAAGCCGAGGAATTGCGCAACTCAGCGCGCGAGCTCAAGATTGACTACGTGGTGTTCGACCAAGAGCTTTCCCCGTCGCAGGTTCGCAACCTCGAAACCATCATTGAAAGACCCGTGCTCGACCGTGCGGGTGTGATTCTGCAGATTTTTCGTAAAAACGCCAAAACCCGCGAAGCCAAAACCCAGGTTGAAATCGCACACCTCGAATATCTTGCCCCGCGCATCTCGAATTCCTGGATTGCGTTCGAAAGGCAGCGCGGCGGTGGCTCGGGTGGCACACGTCTCAAAGGTGCCGGTGAAACCCAACTCGAACTCGACAAGCGTCGCATTCGCGAAAAAATCATCTCGCTCCGCAAGGAGCTTGAACGCATCCAAACTGAGCGCAGCACACAGCGCAAACTCCGTTCCGAAGAGTTCAATGTTGTGCTCGTGGGTTACACAAATGCCGGCAAAACAACGCTCATGAATGCCCTGACCGACAGCCAGCTGTCGGCCAAGGACGCACTGTTTGAAACTCTGGATTCTGCCGTGCGGGTTCTCAAAGGTGCGCACAATCCAAGGGTGCTGATCACAGACACCGTGGGCTTCATCCGAAGCATTCCGCACGGACTTGTAGCCAGCTTTCGCTCAACACTGCAGGAGGCCGCGCGTGCAGACCTGCTTCTCCACGTTGTCGATGTTAGCCACCCTCGCTACAAAGATCACATCCGTATTACCGACGATGTGCTCAAAGAAGTAGGAGCCGGAGACGTCGATCGCATGTATGTGTTCAACAAAATCGACTCACTCAAAGGCGAGCCACGGCTCGGAAAAATTCTCGCACGCGCCTACAAAAATGCTGTTTGCTTGAGCGCACAACAGCCCGACGACATCCGTAAGCTGCGTGAAGCCCTGTTCCAACATTTCAGCAAAAACATGCTTGAACTCTCGCTACAGGTGACCTACGAAAACGCTCCCTTGATGGCGGCCATTTATGCCCATTCGCGGATTCTTTCAACCGAGTGGACCGATGAAGGCGCACATTTCAAGATCCGCGTTTCACGCACTGCTGCGCGAAGATATTTTGCTCAGCTGCTCTCGCCAGAAGAGCGCGCCTCACTTGGGCTCACGCCCGACGATGAGGATGAGCAACACCACACCGCAATGGAGAATCATCGAACATGAGCAATCCCAAAGACGCCCTGCCCGGCCCATCCACCATCGGTGACAAAACCGTTCCTGAATCTATTCATGCCAAGATTCTCGAACTGCGTGAAATCGAAACACGATTGGGGCACCTGCCCACCGAGACTTTTGCTGTCTCCGATCTCCACAAGCGCTTCACCGACCCGAGCCAGCTGAGCCACGTTTCATTCATGGAACAACGCACGGAAACTTTGTTCCGCGAGATTGCTGGAGAGCTCCATGATTGTGGCTGGACTCTGAGTGAGATCGCACAGGCCGTTAATGCCACAGTATGCTATGCGGGCGGCCCGAAATATTGCAATGAAGATGAAGTCGCTGAGGCCCTTGGAACATGAACCACGCCCCTGCGTGCATCACATCGAGCCAACACGTCGGCTCAACCACATACTATGGTATTGGCGGCACAGCTGCGTTTTATGCACGACCTCGTGGATTAAAAGAACTCGCCGAATGTTTGCGTTGGGCTCAGGCTCATGCACTACCGATTGGGATCTTTGGCAGCGGCAGCAACGCATTGATGGCCGACGGCACCTTTGAGGGGCTGATTGTCACACTCGCTGAGCTCACCACGAGCTACTGGGAAACTGAAAATACTCTTTATGTAGAGGCAGGAGTCACAAATACTGAAGTTGCGGAAATCTGCCTCGACGCGGGCCGTGCTGGAGCGGCTTGGATGTATCGCATGCCAGGCCAACTGGGTGCCACCATTCGTATGAATGCGCGCTGCTACGGCGGTGAAATTTCGCAGATTGCCTCTGAAATCTTCACCATGGACATGAGCGGACAGCTGCGGATCCATTCTTGTGTTGAGGTTTTTCACGGCTACAAGAAAACCCTATTGATGGATTCTCCTGAAGTGGTCGTTGCTGCACGTCTTTTCTTGCCGCAAACGGCACCTCGGGAAGAGCTCCTGGGCATCATGGAATCGTGCGAATCCGACAGGCATCGCAAGCACCATTTTGAGCACCCGAGCTGCGGCTCGACCTTCAAAAACAATTACAGTGTGGGCCGTCCAAGCGGACAAGTTTTCGATGAATGTGGTTTGAAAGGCACTCGCGTTGGTCAGTCGGAAGTGAGCCAGTTCCATGCCAATTTCGTATGGAATCTCGGCGGCGCAACCGCATCAGACATGCTCACCCTTGCCGCTCATATGCGCGAACGAGCGCAAACCCTGAAGCAAGCCGACCTTGAACTCGAGGTGCAGCCGATCGGACTCTTTTCTAGTGAGGTCGTGCAGCGCTGCGCGCTGGAACGCCTCGGACCTTTGATTCCGCAAGGTAACGCGCAATGGGTGGGGCTACACTGGCACCCAGCCACAAAGCCGCATGAAAATCATCCGGCAGAGTTCAAAAAAAATCTCCTCGCAGCGCCGTTTCAAGATTATTTCCGAACGCCGGGATGTGGTGAGCCTGAGCTCTCTGTGCGCCTTGTGCAGTTGAAAACCCTCGCCGAGGCCGAGAAGAACCCCGAATCACCATTCGTGCGTTGGGAAACCCACAAAAAAAATACAACTCGTGCCTGGAGCGAGCTCTTCCCGGTGAAGCCTGCGGCTCCTGTGGGCTTTGTGGATGAACTTTGGAACAGCAGCGTGTCTGAGCTTTTCATTGCGAACGCAAAGCCTGGTGCAACTGAATATCTGGAGTTCGAATGCACTCCTGAGGGCCATTGGGTGGCCATCGCCTTTAGTGCTCCGCGTGTCCGCAAAGCCGAACACATTCATCCGAAAGGAGAACTGTGGCCGGATTTCCATTTTGAACAACATGACGAATATTTTTCTGTGAACTTCAGCTACTCGCGCCTTGCCCCCCTGATTCACCGCGGTGAGCTGTTGGTACAGGCTTGCCTGAGTCTTGGAAACCAAAGCTGGCTGCTTGCACCGCACTGGTCGGAATCCGGAAGCCCTGAATGCTGGGACACACAACATAAACCTGATGTCAAACCGGATTTCCACCAGCCTCGTCGCTTTTGGCGCGTTGCATTGGACTGACTCTCGACGCAAAATAAAAGCTTAGAATCAGCTTTTATCTTTGGGGATAAGTCGACCATGGACAATCGTCGTTTGGCCAAGCTTTTGCCAATTCCGCTGTTGGTTCTGCCACTGGTTGCGCCCGCAGGGATTTCGGGCTGCAAACCGCGCGGCTTTAATGACGCGCAGACAAACTCCACTGCAGGTGCCATGCGTAAATCAACTGAGGCTCAAGCCGCGGCTCTGATGCCTTATTGGCCTGTTCCCAAGACCGCAGGTGACGTCTCCCTGCTTCCTGCAGTAGGTAATCTTGGGCTGTCGAGCCGGATGTGGCAAGCGTTTCTCTCCGAGGCATTTGTTGACAGCAGCACAGGGCGCACGCTGACTCTATCGAGCCCGCAATGCGCGCGTTCGGTCGACGCATGGAGGGTCACTGCGGCACGTCTGTCGTTGTATGAAGTGGATTTGCCCGGCAACGTCGTTGCCTGGCAGACTCTCGCTTTACAACGCGAAACTGACCTCGCACAACGTGTTCAGTTGCATGTCGTTGTGCAGCCTTGGTGCGTCAGCGAACGCCTCGGACGCGATGATTTCGTGCATAGTCTCGACCACGCTTTTCAGCTCACTTACGATCTGAGCTTGCCCTTTCTCTCAAAGCAAAATCAAAATTTCATCGAAGAACTGACCAGCAAAAGCCGACTCGATCCTATTTCGGTGGTGAAAACGGACAGTAAAATTCTTCCCTACGCACGTGCCCTGCTCGACCTCAATTCAACGCCGATGGGCCGCATGGCGATTGTTGCTGCCTGGAACAACGCACTCAAAACACAAGAGCTCTTCCAGAAGCAGAAGTTCCCGGATGCCCAATGGGCACAAATCAAACAGTCCCTCAACGCAGGACGAACATTGAAAAACGTCAACAACACCATTCCTGCGCATCCAACTCTGCAAGCTCAGCCAGCAGCGTTGAATACTTTCTTTGCAAAACACGTTTCCGAGAAGAACCTTTTGAGAATTCGTGCTCACGTCACTGAAGGTGTTGGCACATCTCAGCATTTCTACGCATGGGAGCGCCATGCCGGAAAAATCGTGCGCATGCCTCTGCAGACCACATCGGCACAATGGGATCGCACAGCAAACACAGTCACTCTCAAGCCACTGCTGCTGAATCCACTTTCATCGGTCAGGATTGGCACAGAGCAGACCATTGCAGAGGAGACTCGGGTGCTGCTGCGCGATGTGGATCTCGAGGCAACACCACTAGCCAATGATATTCCACCTCAAGACCTCCTCTCTTTGAGCGAGAAGGTCATCGATCAAGAGCGAACCTCGGTTCATACCACCCGCTGTGTGAGCTGCCATGCACTCGACGACGCACAGAGCTATGCACGTGAGGGACGCCCCGTGGCACAGCGTGGCATTGCACCACTGCAGTTGACTTTGTCGGGAGTGAGTCCCGATGGCAAAACAATTGTGAATCTGCGCTCTGTGCGCACAGCAGAATCGGATGCAACTCGCTTCGAGGAAGAGAATCAAAATGCCCAGCAAATTCGATCAGCACGACAGTAATATCGACCTTCCTCTTCCTCTAAGCGAAGCACAAAAACACGACCTTAAAGCTGCCCTGCTCTCCATCAAGTGGTCCGCCGAACTTCTCGAGCCAGCCGATGGTTCCGAGCCACCGTGTGCTCTCGTGGCCGCCCAACTCCGCCAGAGCTACGCGAATCTATCTGCCTTCATTTCTCCTTTTCTTGTCTCAAACGGAAACCACTCCACATGATTCAGATTCTTCACCTCGATGATGATGCTCTTTTTCTCCACCGCTGCGCCCTGTCGTTCCGTACCTCACCTCATGTTGCGCACCTGAGCTATCACAGCGCGAGTTCGAACGAAGAATTTAAAAGCAAATTTGATGAACTACAGCCTCATGCGGTGATGCTCGATTTGAGCTTCGGAGGTGCATCTCACCGGGGCCTCGAAGTGCTGCGCTCCTTGCGCGACAGTGGTTACCGAGGGCCAGTTATGATGATGTCGGCGCTGACAAATACGGACACCATTCTGGAATGCATGCGCTCTGGGGCCAATGATTTCCTCTCGAAAAACGCTGATGAGAGCGAGCTTACATTTCGCATTGCGAGACTCATGCATGGCACACCATTGCACGGTGCAACTGCCGGATCTCCGCGGCATCTTCCCGGACACATCACAGGAAAATCAATGCGCGAGGTGCAGCAACGCCTTTCACGTGTGCTGAACTCACCTTTGCGTGCAGTGCTGGTAACAGGCGAAAGTGGCACTGGAAAAGAAATGGTCGCGGAAATGCTACATGCGTTACTTCCGTTGGGCACAGCATTCATTTCAGTGAACTGCGCATCCCTTTCATCCAATTTGAGTGAGTCTGAAATTTTTGGATACGAGAAAGGGGCCTTTACGGGAGCAACCCATTCCAAAGTAGGTCTCTACGAAGCTGCCGATGGCGGTTGGATTTTTCTCGATGAAGTTGCTCGTCTCACTCCAACGGCACAGGCAGCCCTGCTGCGTGCCCTCGAAAACGGTGAGGTGCGTCCGCTCGGCGGAAATCGTTCGCGGCGTGTCAACGTCAAGGTGGTTGCGGCAACCAACGAGCCTCTCGAAGCAATGGTCGAAAGAGGTGAGTTCCGGGCCGACCTGCTCTCACGTCTTCGAGGCTACGAAATCACACTTCCGCCTTTGCGCATGCGCAGCAAGGTCGAACGTCAGGAGATCATCGAGGCTCTCATTGGCCGCCTCAATTCAACTGTGCCTGTAGACGGCCAAGAGTATCGTCTGACAAGCAGCTGCCTTTCGGTTCTCACAGACCTGCCTTGGGATAAAGGAAATGTTCGAGAATTGTGGCAATCACTACAAGCGATGAGTGTAGATGCCGTCGATGGAGTCATCTCGCTCGAGTTTTTACCGCCACGTTTACTGCAAAAAACAAACTCATCAGCGCCTAAAAGCCAAACCCCAACAAGCCAGAGCGGATCACCAGCGCAAGCGCAGTTCGTTGATTTGCCGACACAGTTGCAACAGCTGTACTCCCCTACTTTTCCGTTGAACTTTGGAACAATTGTTGACGACGTTTTTGAGCATTTGCTGAATATCCTGCGCACCCAGAGCGGAGAACAACACCCCAGCCAGAGAACCGTGGCGCAGATGTTCAACATCACCCGTCACGAAGCGAGCCAACGCCTCGCACGGGGTGAACAGCATAGGAATTAATAACGCGGATACAATTCTACTCCGCGGTTGCGTAAAAACGCCTCCACCTTGCTGAGACGGCGTTTTTGATCGGCTCGGATTCTAGCTTCGTCGTTATTAAAGCGTGCAACATCTTCGAAACGATTAGAATCGGGATCGCGATAAGAATCGACAGAGACTTGGATCAGATTTTCGAGCGTGATACCCAACATCTTGAGAGATGCCATGCGTTCAAGGAATCCTTTCCGATCCGTAGCAGCCTCGGGACTTTGGGTCAGCAACGTGAAGAATGCTGCGGAGAGCATCGGATGGTTTGGAGGCAAGAGCGCCCCACGTGCTGCGTCTTCGAACCGCGTCCGCATGGGCTTGATTCTGTTTTCAAGATAAAAGACATCCGCTTCCTCCGGGCCGCGGTTGCCGCAGGAAATGCAACTGAACACACCCACATTTCGAAACCCAGAATCACCATGACCGTAGTACGCTTGGGTCGGGCTGCCATCAAGATTGATTGTTCCTTCGGCGTGACCGATGGCCAGAATCAAAACTGACTTGGGTGTCCGAAGTGCTTCTTGCAGGTCAAATGCAATTCCAGTGACCGGCACCTGCACGGGAGCTGCCGCGCTTGCGGGAGAACGAGGCACCTCAACATCTCCGGCGCCCATTCGGAGCCGATTCTGGCACGCATTCTGGGTCAGAGTCGCAGCGAGCAGCGATACAAAATACATCCACTGCAGGCGCAGCTGCGCCCTTCGTGCTCTTGCTTCCAGTGGCTTCTTTGTTTTTTTGATCTGCAACATATGCATTGCCTCAAACGAGTCCAGGGCATCACCAAAGAGTTTGGTCGTTTCAGTCTCGGCTCGGACGTCGTCCGCCTGGCGCGATCCAGTCCTGCATTTTCTTCAATTCGTGGGGCTCAAACTTTGATTTTCTGAAAACTGAACCATCGAGCGAAACTTCGATACGACGGTTCGCTGCGCGCCCTTGTTTGGTTGCGTTGCTCGCCACAGGGAAGCGGAACGATGCCCCTGATGTGGTCACGATGTTGCCTTCAATCCCATTAATCACAAGAGCTTTCTTAACGGCATCGGCTCGCCGCTTCGAAAGTGCGAGGTTGTACTCCATCGACCCCACCGAGTCCGTGTGACCTTCAATGTGGATCTTTCTTGGCTTTTCCACGAGCAGACGTTGGAACAGATCCTCGATCACGCGGTTGGCTTCAGGGGTTAGCTCTGCACTGTTGAACTTAAAGCGCACATAGCCAATATCAACAACCTGTCCTTCAACCATGAGGCGCAGCAAGCTTTCATCACTCGCAAGCTGACGCGGCTGATCTTCAGCACGGCTTTCTCCGAGAATTCTGTCGAGCTCCAGGTCGCTGTAGTCTTTGCCAGGCTCACGCATGTCAAAGGATTCCTCTGTGCGCACTTCCTTCATACCGCCGCCGGACCAGCGCACGCCAGCCATTAGGCGCATGAGGGGAGCACCGACACCGCGCCCAAAACCTGTTCCTGCAGAACCATGCACACTCAGGTCATCGCTCAGCTGCAAACGCGCGCCTGCAGCCCACTCCCAAGGATTGCCCGCACTGTTGAGCGCAATATAACCCTGAGTAAACTCCGTCCGCAGACCTGCTTCGAGTGCCACGTGCCCCGCCTGGCGGGCACTTCCGAGCAGCGTCCATTTCACGCTACTGTCCCAGCTCGCAGCCCAGGAGCGTGACAACAACGTCCGACGACCGCCTGCGAACTGCGTATCACCGATAACGCGCTCGCGTGTTCCCCAAATAATCAAGCCCGGGTTTAAACTAATCTCCCATTCGCCCGCTGTCGAAAACAACGAGCTAGGGATGGAAAGCTTGGTGCGGAGAGTGTTATCCGACAGCATGGCTTCCGCATTTCCGGTGGGCAGGCGAAAATCAACTGCAATCGCGTGTGTTCCCGCAAAAGCAGTGCCCCACTCCAAGACCTTGTACTTGGCACCGAGGCGGACGTCCGAGAGTAGGAAAGCGTTGCGTCCAGCACCAACTTCCAGAAGATATCCCGATGGATTGCGGTGAGTATTGATCAGAGCAAAAGGTAAAACAGCATTCACATCCATGCGCCCAAACAATCCATAGCCGGCGGACAGATGCGTCATCCACAGATGATCCAAAACAGCTTCACGTTTCTCTTTCCCGTCACCCAACTCAACAGGACGCAAGGCGTAGTCGGTCGTGGCTCCGAGCATCCATGATTGCTCGTTGAGAGGATACGGTGTGTCGTGGAAGAGCGGCGAATCTCCATTCGCACTCGGAGCGAAGTTTTCGGCATTCACACCCGCTGCAACTGCTGTCTGTGAGCTCAATGCACACACCCATGTACCCAGCCCGAGGCAGGCCATTTGCACGATCTGACGACTCTTCATCTTGCGACTCCCGAACGCCAACAAAAAATTATTTCTTTCATTTGAATTGCTCTTCATCTCAGAGACTTCCTCCCGAGCGGCGCTTTCTCAAGCCCAACACAAAGAGTGGTGCCACAAGCAACAAAAGGACATTCCACAAAGACGCGGCAGAGCTTCTCTCCCCTTGCGCAGCTGCGACAACCCCACAGTTTCCGGTTCCGCCTTGGAGGCGCAGTTTGGTCAGCCGAGCCGAGTCTTGGGTATCAGAAACACTCGCAAACTCGCGATCGGCAAGATTGTTGGCCGGATCAGCGTTGCGGTAGTCGCGCAGATCGCCACGGCTGTTTGGTTTGTTGTAGAAGCCGTCGCCCTTTGGAGTTTTGGAACCAATCGGATCGCCATCGACCGTTTTGTTGTCGTCCGCCAGTGAGCAGGGTTTGCCATCCGCTGCGTTTGCCTCTGCCACCACAGTAAAGGTTTTGCTGCTCTGGCTTCCATCCTGGTACACCGGTGTCACTGTCACAGTGTTTGTTCCTGTCTTCAAACCGATGAACTTGATGGAAAACTCTTGCTGCGGAGCACCCGGGGAAACTGCGCGGTAATTCAACGCTGAGCCACCGCCTGCGGGTTGAACCCGCACATCAACATACTGCAGCGCATTTGCATCCATCGATTCAAGAACTTTTTTCAATTCGGAATCAAGTGTGCTCTCTTCTTTTGCGTAGGAAAATTTCACTTTTCCATTGCCAGTGCGCGCACTATTCTCAATCAAAAATTCTGCTGGACTCAGCTTGAGCTCACCATTGGCATCGTAGTCAAAATAAGCTCGGCGCGCCGACGTGTAGAGCACATGATGAAAGTTGATTCTGCTGTAGTCTGATTTGAGTGCCTCCTCATGGGCCCGTGCCACTTCCTGAACAGCCTGGCGATCAACACAGTAATTACGCTGAACACCCAAAAGATTACCGGTTACAATCGTCTCATTGCGAAGGCGTGGAGTCGACTTACACGTTGACTCAGGCACGTTTTTGGGAACATTAGGCAGACCATCGGTGATCAACAATACATGCTTGCCCACCGTACTTGTATCTGTGCCTGGAAAAATCGAACCGGCGGCCTTGAAGAAGTACGTGAAATCGGTTTCACCACGTGGCTCGGCGGCAGCAAAAGTTGCGAACTGTTGTAGGTCGGAGACACTGCTGTAATCGGTTGTTTCGCGCAGACCAAGAAATTCACAGATGTTGAGTTTCCCACTTCCACTGTTTTCGTTCCAACGGGTGAACGCTGCAGCGGCCGGAAACGCGGGCTGCGTGTTGGCACAAAAGCTTGGCGTAAAAGCTGGATTATAATCATCGGTCCGGTTGGTGGTTGAAATGGTACCGGAACGGCCATTGTAGTTAACCAATGCCAACTGCGGATAACCCGCTTGTCCTGGCGCGACACCTGAACCAAAAGATCGGCTCACAAAATTCTGCATAAATGAATTCAACACACCAGAGCGTGTTGCATCGGGATCGGTGGTTGCAGCACTGGCTGAGTTGTCGAGCACCAAAGCCAACTTGCCGCGCAGAAAGCCTGTGCGCACTTTGCAATTCTTCACTTTCCAGTTGAAGACAGCCTCAGTGACCGTCGCACTGGGGTCGATGTTGACCTTGAAGGAGTCGGGCAGAGTGACCGTGCCGCTGCCCGGAAGACAGTCGAGAGCAACCGAGCTGTCCTGCTCACAGCGGTTGTAGGTTCCAGCGGCTGCACTGACGGGCAACAAAATGGTCGGCACCAGAGTCAGCAACGCACAGGAAAAAAAACCGGACGGACAAATCGGCAAATTGTTCCTCACAACCAAAAGCTCCTTCTCCATGCGGGACAGTTTCGACAGCTTATTTAGAGATATTGCCATGTTTGCTTAAGGCTGGGCACCCGCTGAACAAGCACCTCAGATTCAGAGGGTTGGAGAATTGACACACACCCCCTGAGTGGGCGATTTTGCTGTCAGTTGAACAGCAGCCATTTCTGTTGCCCAAATTCCGTACAGATTTTCCAACGCCGGAAGCTACAATGACTTTGTCTGACCGCAGCACCTCAGGCCAACGCAAACATCAACGCACGGTCTACCTCGACTGCAATGCAACCACCCTCACTCATCCACTCGCCCTCAAGGCAGCCCGTGAGGCTATGGAGCTTTGCTATGGAAATCCAAGCTCCACCCACATCACCGGCCTGCATGCAAAGTCGTTCCTCGAAAGTGCGCGTGATGCAGCCATGATCGCCGTGGGAGCAACTTCGAGTGAGGAAATCATTTTCAACAGCGGAGCCACTGAAGGCATCCAATCGGCGATATTCTCTGTTTTGAACCAACTCGCCCAGACGCGGCGCGGACAAACCCAAGAGCGCGGCACGCGTTTTCGCATTCTCTATGGCGCAACCGAGCACAAAGCTGTACCTGCGGCACTGCATCATTGGGCTCAAATCCTGAATGTACCGGTAACCCTCGAAGCTATCCCGGTCGATGAGCGTGGCCTTTTCGACCACAACTTCATTTCCACTCGCCTGCACGAAACCGCACTGCTGTGTACCATGGCCGTGAACAACGAAACTGGCGTTATTCAACCTCTGCAGCCGCTTGCAGAGCTCTTGAAAACCCCCGCGGGTCAAGGATGCCTTTGGTTTGTGGACGGAGTTCAGGCTCTCGGCAAAATGAAGCTCCAGCTCGATTCTCTGGGTGCTCACTACGCTTGTTTTTCAGGGCACAAACTCAATGCTCCCAAAGGCATCGGATTTCTCTATATCCGCAGCGGTGCACCGTTCACTCCATTGATTGTTGGCGGGGGTCAGGAACGCGGCATGCGCTCAGGCACAGAGAATCTTCCCGGAGCAGCTGCTTTTGGAAAAATTCTTCAAGCACTCAACGAGGAGCGGCCTGGGGTCTTTCTCAAGCACGATGAACTGGTGGCCTGCCAACAAAAGCTCATCCAAACTCTGCGCAGCTGTTTTCCAACTCTGGTTTGGAATGTTGATTTGGATCTCTGCGTTCCCACCACACTGAATTTTTCAGTTGAAGGTGTATCAAGCCGCGAACTCATGAACGCCTTCGACGCGGCGGGTGTGCGTGTTTCCGGAGGCTCTGCGTGCAGTTCAGGGAAGGTCGCTGAAAGTCATGTTCTCTCTGCTATGCACCTGCACTCCTGGCGCGCACAAAACGCTATTCGGCTCTCCTTTGGCCCAGGCAACTCCATTGAAGAAATCGATGAAGCATGTGAAGCCCTAAAAACCGCCGGCGAGGCCCTGCGCGCCAGCTGCATGATTCCCAATCTTCCCGCTCGTGCAGACCAAGCCTTGCAGAATACAGGACCAGGGATATCTGAGTTGCGCTCTTCGCAGGGAACACGTGCGTGGTTGATTGCCCCGGCACAACCTCAAACCGGCGAGAGTTTTCTTATCGCAGATTGCGACAAAGCGCTCGGCGAACTACAAAACAAACTCGCCTGTCGTGGCCTCACACACAGCAGAATTCTCGTGCTTGACGCCTCCGCAAAGCCACAACCTCTTCCACCAGGTTGGCTTCAAATTGAAACCGAAGCTGGGCGCTCTCTTCTTTTCTCAGACCCAGGCTACAGCAGCACGCCGATTCTTTTTTGCACATCGCGGCGTTGCCTCGCGGCTGTTTCCAAGGCCCCTGAAGCAAATGCAATGCTGCACTCAAAAACCGTTCTCACCTGTTTTGCAGACGAAGCAACACCACTCAGTGCGTACGAGCTTATGAATTGGCCACGCGCACTGCCCAGAGCAACAGCTGAGCTTCTTCCAGAAGCGCAACTGCCGACAGCGCCCTCCAACGGTTCTGAGCTCGCTCAACCTGCGTCGCGGGTGGAATGCACTCGGGAAGAACTAATGGCGCAATTGCGGCATAAAAAATTCCTGGTACTCGATGTGCGTGAGCCCTTTGAGTCGGCCACCTGCCACCTCGACGAAATTCTCATCGAGCTCTTGGGCAGCAAGACCACGCGTAAAATTGCACAGGAGCGCAAATCGCACGTCGATTTCGACGTTGTGCCGTTGTCGCGTTTGCCACAATTTCTCATCGAGTGTTTTGAAAAGCAGTCTGCCCAAGACATTCTTTGTGTCTGCCGCAGCGGCCAGCGCAGTCTGCAGGCCGCAGAGCTGCTGCGGCGCCTCACCCCCTGTCAGGCATACAGCCTGAAAGGGGGACTCGCAGCGTTACTCGCTCCGGCGGTCTCACTTGCGCCGCGTAAAGAATCCGTCCCTCCACATGCAGAAGACTAACCAACAGCCCTTCTACTTGGGCACTTCGGACGCTCGATTCTTACTCGACACACTCGAGTGTGACCTCATCCGGACGGCTGATGGTAGCCCTTCGCTGCGTTATCGTGAGCGCACATCAGAGCACTGGACTGAACCCATGCACAGCTCGAAGGGTGCGTGGTCTGAAACACTGTGCGTCTATGAACCTGCACTGATGCACTCTCTCACTCAGGAAAACAGCCAGAGGCCGGTTGCAATCGCCTCGATTGGGCTCGGATTGGGCTACAACGAACTTCTCAGCGCCGGCTTGGCGCTCCAACAAAAACGTCACCCTAACAACATTGCTCTCTTTTCATTTGAAAGCCAGCCGGCACTGCGCTTCGCATTTGAAGCAAAATTCAAACCCAACAGCGAAAAAACACTTCCCCAGGCTCTCAGTTCAGCTTTCGATGACATCCTAGAGCGCGTTTGTGCCCACTTTGCACAGCCTAAATGCGAGCTACAGCGTTACGTTGCTGAGCTTTTTACCAATCAAAATTTCCAGATGCTCGGCGCCCTTGATAAAGACACCCTCCTTGCCCTCCAGCTCCCCGAAGAACGCTGCCGTTGCATTCTGTTCGATGCATTTAGCCCTGATTCGAGCCCTGATCTCTGGAGTGAACCACTTCTGGAACAGATGGTCGAGGTGCTGTGTGCCGAGCGCTGTATTTTTACGAGCTATGCGAGCCGCACCGGTTTGAAGAAAATTTTAAAAGCGCAGGGATTCGACGTGAAGAAAGTGAGCGGATTCGCAGGAAAGCGGGAACGGACTTTGGCCTTACGTGAGACACGCCCCCCCTGCGCTGACATAAAAAAAGGGCCGGGATAACCCGACCCTCTTTTCAACCTGCTCCAATTCAACATTGGAGCAAATCTTGCCCAGATTACTGAGCAGGAGCAGCTGCAGGAGCGTCTGTAGCTGGAGCAGCAGCAGGAGCGGCTGCAGGAGCTTCAGTTGCAGGAGCAGCAGCCTTCTTCTTAGCCTTCTTAGCCTTCTTAGCTGTCTTCTTAGCCTTCTTAGCAGCTTTTTTGTCTGCAGGAGCGGCTTCAGTTGTTGTAGCAGCGTCAGCAGCAGGAGCGGCTGCAGCAGGAGCTGCAGCAGGAGCTTCAGCAGCTGCAGGAGCAACAGCTTCGTTAGCCAGAGCGGTTGTAGCAGCGAAAACAGATGCGAGAGCAACAATAGCGAGCTTCATGAGAACCTCCAATGAACAATTGTTCAAAGTTGATTGAGACTTCGACAACATGCCTGAAGGTCCCTTATTCAACTTCTGCCGGGAGTACGACCCGTCGCCATTATTTATTCCGTACCCGAAATTTTTTTGCAATCTCTGGGCTGCTCGAGGTGAAAACTTTTCCCACCTCGCCCCTTAGAATTAGGCCTTCGCTTCCGTTTCGATCTTCGACAGACCCACAAGGTGCTTCAAAACCTTGTCAACAAGAACCTTGCCGCGGAACTCTTCAATCACCTGCTGACCGTAGTTACGGATAATGTCTTGTGGACGCATTCCAGCTTGCATTGCGAAGCTGGTGATTTCCTGGCCAACCTCTTGGTCATCCACAGTTAGACCTTCCTGGCGTGCAATGTGACCCAGGGCAAGGACACCCTTAACTTCGTTCAGAGCCCACTCGCGGTATTCGCTGCGCACTTTGTCGTCGTTGGTATCGAGTTGATTGCCCTTCTCGCGGCGACTGTTGGCGTCTGCCACTGCCCGATCGATGGTTCCTTCGACAAGGCTTTCAGGCACGTCGAACTGGTTCTTCTCGAGGATGGTCTTGATGATTTGGTCTTTGAACTTTGCAACCTTGTTGCGGTCGTTCATGCCAACGATTGAGTTCTTCATGTTGGTGCGCAGAGCATCAAGATTTTCTGCGCCAAATTTTTTGGCGAACTCATCCGTCAAGGACGAAACATCAAGAACATGGATGGAGTTCAGAGTCAGGTTGAACTCTGCCGTCTTGCCCTTTAGATTAACGTCACCAATCGTCTCCGGATAAGAAACCTTAATCTTCTTGGTTTCACCCGTCTTCATTCCAACAATGCCAGCTTCGAGCTCAGGCAGAGTGCTGCCATCGAGGTGGAGCGTGATGTCTTTAGCGGCGCGTTCGGTGAGCTCCTTGCCCTCGAGGGAGATACTGTAGTCGACCTTTACTGCGTCATGTTTTGCAGCAGGACGGCCGGAGGTGTCTGCAGTGAGAGCGTCGGCGTCGGAGGCCAACTGACGCAGAGCGCGCGCAACCTGATCGTCAACGTTGGGCTCAGGTTCCGTGGTTTTCAGAACAAGCTCTTTGTATCCGTGGATGTCGACCTTTGGATTGATGTCCACAGTGGCCGTGTAGGTGAACTGCTTGCCATCTTCAAACTGACCTTCGACGTCGATCATGGGGAAGCTTACAATTTGGAAATCGACGCCCTTGATGGCTTCGCCATAGGAGTCGTTCACTGCTTTTTCGTAGGCTTTCTTGACCACGTCCTGGGCAAAGAATTTTTTCACCAGAGCGGGAGGCACTTTGCCTTTACGGAATCCCTTGATTTCCGCTGTCTGCTGGATCTCATTCACAGCCGTTTCAAAAGCGGTCTTCACAGAGATGGAGGGCACCTCAATGCGAAACTTGCGGCGAGTGCTATTGATCTCTTCAATCTGAGCTGTGGTCATGGCTACTCTCTCACTTCATACAATTAATAAGGCCAACAGAGCCGCGCTTGAAATGCGCATTCTCCAAGGGTTAAAGTCTTCTGCTTAAACCAGCTTGCAACCTCAGGTCAACGCGGGGGCCCAAACGCCTGCAGACTCTCCCAGACTTTCGAACGCCACTCAGGAAATGCCTCAAGTTCGCGCACATCAGGGAGCACAAGAATCTCAATCGGCTTTCCCGCCTCGCCTTGAGTGACAATCGGTTCGAATGCTTCTGACGGGAGCGCAAAAGGAATGCCTAAAGCAACGGCACAGACCTGGGCTGCGCGCCATCCAAAACAAACACATCGCCCCATGTGTTCACCCGAAAGCGCATGCAAGGCGGCTGCAACCACTTTTTCATCGAGCGGGTGCAGCTGAGGCGACTTAGGGGCCGCATCGAACACCACATGAAGATCGACAAGCTCACGCCAAGGAAGTCGTTCCAACAACCTTCTCAGTATCGGTGGGATGACCGTATCAGCCCCAGAGGTCGAATGGGGAGCAACCTGCGCGCTGAAGTCGAGCAGAAACAGACAACGGAGTGCGCGATCTGAAGTCAGCCCCCCGGGCGCAAGCGGCCGGGGAAAGCGTTGCACACCCTGAGCTCTCAAGGCATAGTAAAGCTCCAAGATCTGCTTCAACGAAGGTTTTTCTGCCATTGTTTTCGCGTCCCTCCCGGTAGCGCAGGATGTAAATATGCTTTTGAATGGCCTAAATCAGACTGACGATGAAAAGCTCTTCCAGAAAACAATGGACACTTTGCGTGGCGTCCTGACGCGCCCCTGCAACCAACCTGTAACTTCGCAGAGGGTTGCGCGCAACTCCGCCGTACTTGAGGGACTCGCGCAAAGAATAAAGACACATGAAACTCGGCTCGCACAACTGATGGTGGAACAAACCCACCGTCCCATAAGCAGTTGCCTTATGGAAGTTAGGCGCAGCATTCAGACTCTGGAAAAAGCTCGCGATGCAGCGCTCAAACTCTGTGAGCCACGCGCCTACGACTTCTCCGATGCTCTCCAGGGTGGTCACACCTCAATGTCGCAGCGGTTTACATTCGCACCGCTTTTCGCCATCACTCCCTTCAATTTCCCCCTCAACCTGACTCTGCACAAAATCGCTCCGGCAATTGCGCTGGGCTTGCCTTTCATCTGCAAGCCGCCCCTCCAGAGTCTGGAGCTCTTCACCCTGATCAACGACTGGCTCGTGGAATGTGGCCTTGAGGCAGGCTCCTTTGCTTTTTATTTCGCCTCGAATGAAGCGGTGAGCCGCGCCATGGAGCGCCTGCCCGCACCACTCATCAGCTTCACTGGAAGCCGCCAAGTCGGATTCCAGCTTAAGCAAAAATACTGGGACAGACGCCTTATCCTTGAGCTTGGCTCTACTGCCACTGCTATCGTGTGTCAGGACGTTCCAAAGTGGGAACTTGAACGCCTGAGTCAGGATCTCGCACGCAGCGCGTTCGGGAATTCGGGGCAGTCCTGCATTTCACTGCAGCACCTCGTTCTGGAAAATGAGGTTTGCGACGATCTCATTGCACATCTCAAACACACTGCCTCGAATTTCAGCCGCTTCCGCGATCCCATGTCCCAGGACACTATCGCAGGCCCTCTCGTCGGGCGCGCCGCCTTCGAAAAATCACTCAATCTCCTCAACCAAGCACTCGAATGCGGTGCTCAAGTTTGGAGTGCCGGCGAACACAACCCCGTGGAGCACCATTTGGCCCCCACACTGGTCATCTACCCGAACACCCAAGTGCGGACCCTGGATCAAATCCGTTTGACCCGTGAGGAGGCATTTGCACCCATCGTGTGTATTCACCGGGTTCCATCAAACACCGCTCAGGACAAAGTCGCAGATATTGTTCAGCGCTTTGATTCCAACATCCATGCCTCGGTCTTCACCTATCAAAGTAAAAGAGCCCGCCAACTCTATGAAAATCTGCCCTGCCGAACAGTTCTCTGGAATGAAATTCCAAGCTGGCGGGCTGATGAAATGCCCTACGGCGGCCTGAGCCTCAGCTGGAACGACGGCCGCTTGCAAAATGCCGGACTTCTGGGTGATGAAGGCCCCTACCAAACGATGCTTGAACTCACGGTCGAGCGCCTATTCGTTTTGCCGTGATGCTTGTTTCACAACGCACTCGAGTTTTGCGCCGCTGAATCAGGAGACCCTCCCATGTCCGAAGGCCTTTGGAGCCACGACCCATTCCGTAAAGAGATTGTGACTCTCGTTGTCGATGCCTTTGAAGAATTGGGCCGCGAATGGGGAAGCGAACAGACTTTGCAGGCGCAACAGGTCGCGCAGCTACTGACCATTCCGCCCGATTTCAATTTCGGCCAGGCCGCATTTCCTTGTTTCAGCTTCGCCAAGACGCTGCGCAAAGCTCCTCCGCTGATTGCAACTGAGCTCGCGACTCGCATCATGAAGCGAACACGCTGCGCTATCGAGAAAGTCGATGCCGTACAGGGCTATCTGAATTTCCATCAAGCAGCACCAGCAATTGCAGCCTCTCTGTTCTCCAGAGTGAATTCCGCGAGCTATTTTACGCACGAAAAAATTGCGGCTTCTGCAAAAGAGAAAGTGGTTGTCGAATACTCGCAGCCGAACACCCACAAGGCGATGCACGTTGGGCACTTGCGCTGTCTTGTACTGGGTGATGCTGTTTGTCGTGCGCTCCAATATGCGGGTCACGAAGTTGTCAAAGCCACTTACCCAGGAGATCTCGGCGCGCATATCGCCAAAACTCTTTGGTATCTGCAAAATCGCTACAGCGGAACCACCCCAACCGTAGGCCGTGCCGACTGGCTAGGTGACATCTATGCCCAGGCCGACGATGCTATCAAGCAAGAAACTGGAACTGAAAAAGAAGCCCAAAATCGCGCACAAATTGCCGATATTTTGCGCCAGCTGCAGAATAAAAAAGGCCCAGCATACGACCTCTGGCTGGAATCGCGCGAGTGGAGTTTGGAACAGATGCGTTCCATTTACTCCTGGCTCGGTGTGACCTTCGATGAGTGGTTCTACGAAAGTGAATGCGATGAGCCTTCACGAGCACTGGTGCGCAAAAAATTTGAAGATGGCTTCTTCATTCAGGATCAAGGCGCTATCGGTATTGATCTCAGCCCATACAAACTGGGCTTTGCCATGTTCCTGAAATCAGACGGCAACGGCCTGTACATCACCAAAGACCTCGAATTGCTGCGCCGCAAGTTCGCAGACCCGAAGGTCACCTCGAGCATTGTTGTTGTTGACCAGCGCCAGAAACTGCATTTCCAACAGCTCTACAAAACTGCAGAGTTGATGGGCTACCCACAGGCCAGCAAGTCGTCCACACTGCTCTATGAAACCGTCAACACCGCCGATGGCAAACCGTTTAGCTCGCGCTCCATGACCGGACTCCGACTGCTCGAGCTGCGTAAAGCGATGGAACAAAAAGTGACTCAGGACTACCTCGAGCGCTACCGTGGCACTTGGACCGACGCGGACATCCAAAAGACAGCAGAAGATGTGACCATTGGTGCGCTGAAGTACGGCATGCTGTGCGTCGACAACTCCACCCAAGTGACCTTTGTTCTTGAAGACTGGCTCAAACTCGACGGCGACACCGGACCGTATTTACAATATATGCATGCGCGCTGCTGCAATATCCTCGAAAAACAAGGATACCCCGAGGCAAGCACGGCTGTGCAGCTGGAAGCCCAAGAAGAACGTGAGTTGCTCTTCCATCTCAGCCGTTTCAACGACTTCGCGCACATGGCCGCAGCACAACACCGTCCTAGCCTGGTGGCTGGATACCTTTACGACCTCGCCAAAGCATTCAACCGCTTTTACGAGGCATGCCCGATCCGCAGCAGTGAAGGTGTGTTACGTAACTCAAGACTCCAGCTCGTCCAGACGGCAGCTCGCATCATGAAGCAAGGACTCTCTCTCCTGGGCATTCCTGCACCGTCGAGGATGTGACACCTCCCGTCAGGACTGCTCTTCCGCGCAAACGCTCCCCCCCGCACACTGGAGCAGAGCGGGGATTCGTCTGCCGGCAGGAGTGGTCAAGAAAATGAAAACTGCGTTTTCGCGTATGCAGGTGTTGTGCGGGATTGTCGCTATCGTTGGAGCAAGCCTCTCTGTGGGTTGCAAAAAACTTCTCGACGATTCGAAAGACAACACACCACAACAGGGCTGGGATGCAGCCAACAACCCTATTAATCTTTTGCCTAAGAACTCATTCCTCGAACGGCGTTTCGACCGACTGAAAATGGCCGCCGTTGTTGCAGATGAAAAGCTCCCATGGTCAGACAGCTACTGGCCCAACTATCGCGGAGGATTGGCTTGGCGTTGGAACAGCCCAAACCCAGGCGATTTTAAAAGCTACGCTCTGCCAACAAAAGAGCAGGTTGCAAAAATGTCGATGCGGCAGAGACTCGAGCTTTCGCCTGCAGAAAAGTACGACATTCTGACAGGCAACTGGACCTATCCCTTGGTCGACTATGAACGTAAACGCAACAATCCTAGCGACGAAAAATGGCGCGGGTTGTGCAACGGCTGGGCTGCCGCTGCAGCACATTATAAAGAGCCCCGACCCGTTGTGGTCACAAGTGCCGACGGCATTCCGATTCCGTTCGGAGCATCTGACATTAAAGCGCTGCTCGCCATTTACATGGCCCAATTCGCAGACGGCGGTGTCCGCCTCGTCGGTGCCCGTTGCAACACAACAGCAAAGCAAGGCTGGGAGACAACGGGCGATACGGGCTTCCCGCGCGGACTCAGTGAATGTCAGGACGTCAATCCGGGCTCATTTCACCTGCTTCTGGCGAATTATATCGGTGAGTGGGGACAATCGATGGTCGGCGACCTGGTCAACGGGTCTGAGGTTTGGAACTATCCCGTTTATGAATACAAATCTTACATCCTCGGGGAACAGCCCCCAACACCCGCAACCGCCGCGCCAGGAACTGTGCGCGAAATCAAAATCCAAACCGACGTGCGCCTCAAAATTGAAATTGATCCACCCAATGCGCATAACTTTAACGAAACAGGCCAGAAGGATGTGGGCGATCACCGCATCAGTTATCAGTACTTCCTCGAACTCAATGCGGCAGGCGAAATTATTGGCGGTGAGTGGATCACCCCACTTCATCCCGATTTTCTCTGGACGCAACCTCCCGCAGGTGATTTTAAACAGTACTTTGGTAAGCTTGGAGAACTCTATGCGGCCTCCATGCGTTCAAGCCCTTCGACCGACCTATTGAGCCTACGATGAACACACTGATTACTGATGGATTGAATTCATTCATATCAATCTTCGTTATTGTCGACCCGTTCGCCGTGATTCCTGTTTATCTCGGATTAACCGATCGCTACTCCGAGGAATCCCTGCGCAAGATTCGTCGCAAAGCGACCATCGTGGCCTGCGCCATTTTGAGCCTGTTTGCGATCACAGGAATTTCAGTATTTAGTTTCTTTGGAACCACCCTGCCGGCGTTTCAAATTGCTGGTGGCCTGCTGCTTTTCAAAGTTGCACTTGAACAGCTGGGTGCCAACCGTACCCGGGTGAAAGACGAAGAACGCGACGAAAGTCTGAACCGCGATGACATTTCGATCTTCCCACTCGCAACGCCACTTCTCGCAGGCCCAGGGGCAATCTCAACGGTGGTCCTGCAGTCGTCCAAAGCCAACTCGACTCCAAGCCTGCTTATGCTCCTCCTGGCCATTGTGGCAGCCGTTGCGTTGTGCAACCTGGTTTTGAAACTTGGCCCCCTGCTCTACAGAGTCATCGGAAAAACAGGCCTGAACCTGCTCACACGCCTCATGGGGCTCATCCTTGCCGCAGTCTCAGTGCAGTTCGTTCTCAACGGTTTGACCAGTGTAGTGAATGAACTCAGTAAGAATTTGGGGTAGAAGAACTCCTCGGATGAAAGTGAGGAGGCCAGCATGAGCCAGGATTTCAGGGCAGACCTCGAATCAGAAATGTTGCACTGCTTCGAAGTTATTCAGCAACGTCTGACAAAAACCAACCCCAGCCTCCATGCGCATTGGAAGCAGATTTGTTCTGCGCTCGCGTATCCCATTGAAGCTGGCGGTAAACGCGTCCGCCCTGTTATTGTGGCGCGCATGGCCGAGGCATGTGGAGCATCTCCAACCCAAAAAGCAATCATTAAGGCGGCTGCAGCCCTCGAGCTTGTGCACACCTATTCCCTGGTTCACGACGACCTTCCCTGCATGGACAACGATGACTTTCGCCGTGGACAACCCACAACCCATAAGATTTTCGGTGAGGCCAACGCTCTTCTCGTCGGTGATGCCCTTCTCACCCAAGCCTTTTCGCTCCTTTCAGACTTGCCCGAGGATGGTCTGGAGCCCGCGGTCGCGTTGCGTTGCTGCTCTGTATTGGCGGAAAAGTGTGGTCCTCAAGGTATGATTGCAGGTCAGTGGCTAGACCTGGCTTTCGAGAAATCTCCACAACTAGCGGAAATTGGAACTCTCTACAGCATCCATAACTTAAAGACAGGCGCACTGCTTGCTGCTGCCTTTATTCTCGGAGCGCTGGTCGGATGTTCTCTCTCTCACGACTCCTCTGTGCGTCATCTTAAAAAAGATAATCTCAATAAAATCTGTGATTCAGCTGAAAAAATAGGCCTAAAACTCGGCTTGGCGTTTCAGATCATTGATGACATTCTTGATGCCTCTCAAAGCTCAGAACAACTCGGAAAAACTGCCGGCAAGGACCAAAACCAAAACAAACTCACAGCCGTAAGCCTGCTGGGCCTTGTGCGTGCGCGCAGCACGGCCGAGGAGCTCACCCAAGATTGCCAGCGAGAACTGCATACCCTGCAAGAACTTCTCTCCGAATTTTCCGATCACAAACTCAGCTCACAGCATTTCAAAAATCTAAACTATCTTGTCGATGAATTGCTGGTGCGAACGTCGTAAAATTCACCGTGCCAGGATTCAATCTGCTGCTGCGAGGATTGCAAAATCCAAGCACATATCTGTTGTGCCGGCAGCTCAGGT
Source organism: Silvanigrellaceae bacterium (assembly GCA_044376655.1). Classification (GTDB taxonomy): domain Bacteria; phylum Bdellovibrionota_B; class Oligoflexia; order Silvanigrellales; family Silvanigrellaceae; genus RFOM01. The sequence goes on along the minus strand of JBILKQ010000013.1, from coordinate 10,245 downwards.
GAGACAAGTCCTCCCGTTGTTTCCAGTGATTTAAATTTAGGGAGAGAAGGAAAAGCTGTTGGATCCGATGACAAAACCTGCCGCATCATGTCGGTCATGACCGTACCCGGCGCCACTGAGAGAACAGTCGCCTGCGCAGAATTCATTTTTGCGGCCAAGCATCTGAAATCCATAAGCATGGCCGCCTTACTGGCACAATACGCGTTCCAACCTACATAAGGCTTCAGTGCCGCACCACTGGAAAGATGCACCACAAACGGAGCTCTCTCGCCTGTCGCATTTTTCCAGGGGCGGAGGGTTGCAAGCACAGCCATGAGGATCTCCATACCGGAGGAATGATTTACACGGTGTGCCGCTGCCGATGCATTCCACCAACTGTTCCATGCCGCGGTGTCGGTGGGTGCAGGAACATCATTCATAGGCCCAAGCACTCCCGCAGCGTGTATGAAGCCCATCATTTTTTTTCCAGAAAGCACCTTGAGAAGGGTGTCGCCCGAATTCTTTTCCCAGGGCCATTCGAGCTCCCAGGGCACAACCTCGTCGAGAAACTCAGCCGATTGCTTCACCTTGGCGGGGCGCACAAGACCGCAGACAGCAAACCCCTGGTTACGCAAAACATCTGCGATGCTGCGCCCTATCCCGCGCGTTACACCGGTCATCAGAATCCAATTTTTTTCTTGAGACTGCATCGCTTTGGGCTCCCCTATGAACGGAAAATGCTGACAAATGAAACAGGAAATGACAACGGGGCAAAGAAGTCCATCTCCAAGCCCCCCTGTTCTCAACTAGACTCAAACCTGAGACCCAGGAGTCTGAGGAGATGCGCATGAAAACAGACAACTGCAAAAATCGCAATGTCCCTGCAGGATCTACAATTGTGGCTACCTGTGGCGGCTTTCTCGCTCTGGCACTGCTTCCGGCCTGTGCATCGATGCGCTCATCCGAAAATACAAAAGCGACAACTCCGGCCGCTCCCGCAGTAGCCACCGCGTCCAGTGCCGCGTCCAGTGCAATGGTTGCCCAGTTGCCTCAGACCGAGCCAGCCACAAAAACCAAAGAAGCTCTCACCACGCAGACACAGGCACCGGTAAATCCTGCTTCGGTAGCACAGAGCTATGCGCCAGTTGCACAAGCTCCCGCACAACACATTCCAGCTCTTCCTGCAACACAGCCTCAGAGCAGCAATGCTGCACTTCCCCAACAGACATCAAATGATCTCGAGCTGGCCAAGATGCGGATCGAAATCATCTCGCTCAAAGAAAAAATGGCAAGTGTACAAAGAAAGCTGGAGCTTGTTTTGAAAGCGCAACGCTCGGGCTTGTACGAGCCGGAAAATCTTGATGCCATTCATGCTGCAGTCCGAAACGCTGAACCCAAGAAAAATATGGTTCCACCCCTGGGTAGCGATGGCCCCATCGACCGTTTTGAAACCGATTTTGAGAGAAGAGGTCATGATCATGCTCTGACCCCTGAGAGTGCGCAAAAAATTGTGGATCGCGCCCTCAGTGATTTAGCACAAGGTGATTTTGCGCGCGTGGCTCAATCTCTTGAAGGATTCCAACAGCGCTTTCCAAGCCATCCATTGAGCAACTCGGTTGAGCTCGCGTTGGCAGAGGCTTATGTGGAACTCAAAAGCCCTCAACAAGCTCTGCCCCATCTAAGAACCTTCTACCTCCAGCATCCAAATGATGTACAATTGCATCGCGCCAAATGGCTCGAAGCCCGTGTCCAGGAACAGCTTGAAGCTCCACAGAGAGCAGCCCAGCTCTATCGTGAGGTGATTGCACTCTCACCACAATCTGATGTTGCGCTGCGCTCTCGAGCAGCACTTGAGAGAATCAATGGAGGCACAACGCAATGATGCGCGGAGCAGGTGTTGCGCTGCTTGCAGTCGTTGCCTGCTGTGTCACCACAGCAGCGATGGCTCAGAACAATGCCGATGACCTTGGAAACATCAATGCTGCCAACTCGCTCGAGAACAACGCCGAAAATGTTCTCGACAGCGAAGAGTTGAATGGAAGCAATGGCAACAGCCTAAATGCCAACAACATTGGTAACAATGCGAATGCAAATACGGGCAATTCAAATCTGAATTCCCCAAATGAGAACGGGATAGAATCAAATCTAGAAAATGATGTGGGCTCCAACGCCAACTTAGACAACGGTAGCGAAGCAAATCAAAACAACTCGCTTCCTCCCAACGGAATCGATAACGTCGGGTTGAATGGCAACAGCACCGGAAAAGGCGGGACCAACAACAATTTTTCGACACCAGCACTACCGGGTGGCTTAAATGGCCCGGGAAACATCACCAGTAAAAACGGCGGAACGGCGGTTCCTTTACCCAACGCGAATGGCACGAACAAAGCCGTCAACGCCACTCAACCCGCCCCTCTGCCCAACGCTGCACTTCCTCTCAACGCCGCTCAGCCACCAAGCGATGCGGATCTTCCTACACCTCCACCCATAGCAGAGACTTCAGAGGAAACGCCGAACATTGATGATTCCAGCGAACCTGAGGCACCCGAGGCTGCTCGCCCCAAAAAATTGAGTCGGGCAGAGCGCCGCAACCAACAACTAGAAATTGCACGGAAGCTCGCAGAGGCGATCCCTCCGCTGAACCCTGCTGAAGGCCCACCTGAATATGTCGTTCAGCCCGGAGACACGCTCTGGGATATCAGCGATCAGCTGCTCGACGACCCAATGTGGTGGCCCCGTCTGTGGGTTTTAAACCCCGAAGTGACCGACCCAGATAAACTCGAACCTGGCATCAAACTTTTGTTCTATCCGAGCGATGGAGGCAAAGCACCCGAAATCGTGATTCAGGAGCAAGTCAATCCATTCGGTGAACCGAAGGTCAACCCGGCCACCCTGCAAACGTTCAGCCTTAAGGCTGAACGTTGGACGGGAAAAAACGGCGACATTGTAGAAATTTCATCTATACCAGGCGACCAACATCTGCTGACCGCCGGCGAGCAGGGTGCCACTTCAACCTACTTGTTCCAGCTCCCGGGGTTCATGGCCAACATGGAAATTGAGCCGGCAGGAGAGGTTGTTTCGACCCCAAACTCCCCCCTTATTGGCGGACAAGGTCAAAGAATCATTGCCTCATTTAATGGCCGCGCACCCACGCCGGGTGAAAGATTTGTGGCCGTCAGGCACTCTCCGGTGCTCAAGGAAATGGACAGCAAATACTCTACGATGGAACTCTACAACTACACGGGCGTGTTGGGCGTTGCGCGCAGCAGCGCAGATGGCACAGCAGTTTTGGTTCCAGAGGACCCAAACTCTTTCGTTTCTCCCAATGACTTACTTATCCCCTTCAACAAGAGCCTGCTTGTGGCTGTCGAACCAGGGGCTCCAGGACGCCCGAACAACGCACCGGGGCTTGTTCTGGCCAGTGAGCAGGGGAACGCGGTCAATGCTGGCCCAGGAATGGCAGTGTTTCTGCAGGGTATCAATGGAAACAACCCCTACTCTGTGGGCGACGATGTGGAACTGTTCATGCCGCTGACAGGAACTTTTGGCTACTCGGACGAATTCGTAGATCGCGAGAGCGTGGCAGTGGCTCGCATTGTCGATGTGAACTCTGACACTGCCGTGGGCGTAATCATCAAAGCCTCCCGCGAGGTCTCAAGTGGGGCAAGTACGCGTCCTGATCTCACACCTTGAGTGTCATGCAGACAGCCAGGGCAGGTTTTGGCTGACCAGCTAAATTAACCCTATAAATTCATGTAGAAAATCTCTTGCAGGCCCCCCCCCTGCATGCTACAGCCCCACACAGGAATATCCCTAATAAACGGATTCCCCGAAGACCGCATCGTTCGGATGCTGTCTGCGCCTTCCTCAACTGTTAGTTCCTGCCCAATGAACTCCAGCCACTATTAGTATCCTCACAATAAAATACCATTCACTTTCCCTCCTCCGAGGGACGACCGAACCGGCGGCCACCGAACAGACCGCCGGTTCACTCTTTTTTCGTGATGAGATTGTCAGTTCAGAGAATAAAAAAACGATCAAAAATCTCGTTCAGATAAAACGACCGTAGGGGTGAAAGCTCACGAACCCAAGGTTGTTTCGCTGCGGCGTGCGGGCGCATCAACCCCGGTTTCTCTGAAAACTTCCTCTTTCGCATAGCGCCGTAGTTTCTGAACACTGCGATCGAGTCTGTCCACGCTTCTTACAACCGTTTCGATCATCTCGTTGAAGTTGTCATGGTCAAAGTGAGGCTTGAGGTAGGCACGAGTTTTTGCGTCGGCTTCGATCTCTTCAAGAAAACCCTTGGTGATGAACAGGGCGTTGTTCACCTCATGGATCCACTCACGAAGTCTGATGCTGATCTGTCCGACAGCCTGACGTGATTCCTGAGTCATTTGGATTCTCCAGAGCACAACGGAGCAGATGTTCAATCCGGGACTCTTGAAGAATCATCATTGATTGGCCCAAAGTCCAATAGCATGCGTCAGCAACCGGACACATTTTGCCGTTGCACCCGATTCATGATTCAGGTCTGTGACTTTGTCGCTCCACATGTATGTGTCGATATGTGTCCAGTTGCTCTGTCCAACAAACTTTTTCAAAAAATTGGCTGCCGTGATGGCACCGCCGTGGCCAGAACTGGCCGAGTTGACCATATCGGCCACACTTGAATCGAGCCAAGACTCGTATTCTTCCACGAGCGGCAAAGGCCACACCCAATCCCCGAGCAGCAAGCCGGTATCGACAAGAAGTTTTTCCATTTGGGGACTGGAGCAGAACAGCGAGTCAACGTAGGGCCCAAGTGCAACTCGAGCAGCGCCCGTGAGAGTTGCAAGATCGATGAGCCAATCGGGTTTTTCTGCTGCAGCGTAGCAAAGTGCATCGGCTAGAACGAGTCGACCTTCAGCATCGGTGTTGTCGATTTCCACCGTCAGCCCGTTCTTTGCCTTGTAAACATCGCCTGGTCGCATGCTCCGACCAGAAATCATGTTCTCAGCCAGTGCAAGGTAACAGGTCACCCTCACGGGGGCCCCGAGACGCGCAAGAGCCATAAAGACACCGAGGGCGGCAGCAGAGCCACCCATGTCCTTTTTCATATTGCGCATGAACGACGAACCTTTGATGTCAAGGCCACCGGAGTCGAACGTGATGCCCTTGCCTACCAGAGCCACGTGCTTCATCGACTTACCAGAAGAGCGCGGATAGTAGGTGAGACGAATCAGGCGCGGAGGAATGTCACTGCCTTGCCCCACAGCGTTGATGAGTCCGCAACCTTCAGCAAGAAGTTTTTCGCGTTGAAACACTTCAATCGCAATTTTGTTTGGGTCATTCTCTAAATCGCATTCACGTCGCACGAGCTCACGCGCAAAAATCTCAAAACTTTCTGGGTTGAGAATGTTTGGGGGCATGTTGACGAGGCTGCGGGTCATCAGCATTGCGCCTGCTATTTTCTCGCCGGCAGCGCGTGAATCCTCGCTAATGTGTTCGCACCAAACCTTGAGTGGTTTGCGCTCTATTGTTTCAAATGCTGCGGTCTCTTTCACCTTAAGTGAGGTTGAGCGCTCGAGCAGCCCGACCACAAAATACTGCTGATGACCTTCCAGACGTGCCTCCAGGGTGGCTGAGGCATCAACAAAAACGGAGGAAAATTCTGCGAGCGCAGTCTGCGCAAGAAGCAATGCACCGAGCTGCGTGCCCCACACCGTTGCTTGGTGTGCCACCCCAGGCGGATTCGCAGCGAGGCGCTTCGCTGGCTCTTTGGCAAGAACAGCAAGGTAACGGGGTGAGTCGGAGTCGGTTGCCGGCAGAGCATAAAGATTTTTTGGTTTGAGATCGCCATGCAGGGCGCGCGCACGCTCAATCAGGGGCTGTGCATTCGGGTCAGTTTCCGAGTCAAGAATGACACGCACAACTGCTGCCGACGAAAGATCCGCCGGAGCGCGGTTCAACAGCACGATTTTTCTTTTGAGCAAATACGCGGAAGGCGATGGGGACGTCATAGGGCTCCCTTGTCACGACTGGCCAGCAATGGGGCAACGATTGGCCCCACCTCCCTGTTCTTAGACAGTTCCGCATAACGTCGCAACGCAATCTGCCTTGCTGCAAGGAATTGCGCATAAAAATTGCTCGATGCAAAACGAAACGAGGGCGAATTATAACGCTCAATAATCTGGCAAAGATCGTTACTCTTGGTGTTGCGGATGGCACGCAAAACCCCACCCAAGCCATGATTGTAGGCTGTCAGCGCAAGTGGCCAGGAGCCCGTCGCCTGGAAGTTTTGTTTGAGAAGCTTTGTTGCTGCAACTGTCGCCGTGTGAGGCTCAGTTCTCTTGCCGACGGCATTCTTACCCATCAGCAACTGCATTGTTGATGGCATCAATTGCCACAAACCGACCGCGCCAACCTTAGACTTCGCATGGTTCACAAAGCTGCTCTCCACATGAGGAAGGTAAGCGATATCGAGCGGGAGACGCTGTTGGCGAATGATCGACTTGATGGTGGGCAGATACTGAAGTGAACGCTGAACCCCTGCATTGAAGCGAGACTTCAGTCCCTGTTGAAGGCGGACGTTATCGGCTGCGCGCAGAAGTCTGGAGCGCGTAAGCTCCGATGGCCTGAAGAATTTGGCGATAGCTCGCTCCGTCGGTGTCCAGCTTTTCGGAGCACCGATTTTCTCGGCCAAGCTTCGGATGGAAAGCTGATAATGCTCCTTCAACATCCGAATCGACTGTTGGCGTTGGCGCTCCGAACCACCCAAGCGCACGGTTGCATACACCTTGTCGAGTTCGTCGCGATCATGAATCAGCGCCTCGTTGGTGTCGACCTCCGCATAGACCCTTTTCCAGAACGCGACGTTGTCGTTCAGACAGCTCAGGTTCGGGAAAGTTCCACGCACTGGCGATGCCGCCACAGGTTCCGCAACAACCCTTATCAGTGCATCGTTCGCCGTGACATTGGCTGGGGTTGGCGAAGCCGCCTTCTTTGGAATCTCGGGAGTCGTAGCTCGCTTTGGTACGGCTGAGTTGCGAGGTTCCGCTTTGGACTCATTCGCGCCCTTCAAATAAGGGGAATCTGATTGTGATTCAGAAACAGCCAAAGCGTCGTCAAAAAACATCGAGTCCTCTGGCGAAGGCGCTCCCTCTTGTGTGGGAAACTCGACCTTGAAATCGATCGCCTGAGCCTGCAGCGTCCACATCGAAAGAAAGGACAACCCACTTTTCAGAAGCCATCGCTTCGCTCCCGCTGTACCGGCAAAGACGCCCATTTTACCCCCCATTCACTTTCACTATCTTCCAGACATCGCTATTGTTTATCAGCGTCGCTCGGGACAGGACGTAAAAATTTGCAGGCTCGATTTTTGACGGGCAAAACAACGAGGGAAAACTGCAGTGGGTGGTTCAAAAGCTCAACTCATCAAAGGACTCAAACGTCTCGTTTGGCTCAGCAGCGCATTCGCTCTTTGGCACATTGTGACAGCGGTCGGTGAAATTCCTGCCTACATTCTCCCCTCGCCAATCACTGTGCTGAACACTCTGTTCGAAGACAGGGGAATTCTATGGAATCATGCGCAAGAAACCTTGTTTGAGTGGTCTGTGGGACTGGTGCTCTCAACTTTACTCGCACTCGCGCTCAGCTGGTTCGCTTTCGAGAGCACTACATTCGAGAAATTTCTACAGCGCACTTTGGTCGTGAGTCAGAGTGTTCCTTATCTCACCATTGCACCGCTGCTACTGCTGTGGTTTGGACTGGGTGCAACACCCAAGATCATCCTGATTCTTCTGACCTGCACATTCCCCATTACACAACTCACGGTCAGTGGACTGCGCAATGCACAACTCGAATACGGAGTGCTTGCTGCAGTTTTGCGTCTAAGCAAAGGCAAAGCCCTTAAAACAATATTTGCGCCCGCAGCTCTCCCGCAATTTTTCGAGGGGGTGAAGATCGCAGTGACCTATGCCTTTGTGAGCTCTGTGCTCGCCGAACTGATAGGCAGCGAAGCGGGCCTGGGTGTTTACTTGTCGCGCGCACAGACAGCTTATCGCACCGACAGGGTTATGGCTGTTGTTATTGTCATCGTCTTTTTCAGCCTGTTCTGCACCTGGCTGGTGAGCAGGCTTGCCCAGAAAACTCTTTATTGGAAGGTGGAAAAGAATGTTTAATGCTGCTCTTGCTGCCTCACTGATTCCGGTCACGGTGGCCCTCGACTGGACTCCCAATACCAATCACATCGGCCTATATGTTGCAAAAGCCAATGGACTGTTTGCGAAACACAATTTGGATGTGCGTCTTGTGCAAATGAAACAAACCAGCACCACGCAGATCGTTGGTGCTGGTAAGGCAGAATTTGGTATCAGCTTCGTTTCTGATGTTCTTCATGCGCGGGCCCAAAAAATTCCGGTCATGTCGGTGGCTGGTATCATCCCGGAAAATACCAGCTGCTTTGCTTGGCGGAGCAAAACACCCATCACATCTGTGAAAGACTTCGAAGGAAAGCGCTACGGTGGCTGGGGCTCACCCGAAGAAGAGGCGACACTGCGCTTCATCATGCAGAAGGCTGGAGCCGATTTCAAAAAGCTGAAGATGGTTACCACTGGAGTGAGTGATTTTTTGCCAACCACTGCGCGTAATGCGGATTTCATGTGGATTTACATGGGATGGGATGGCATTCGTGCACGCCTTGAAAAGGTCGAGTTTAAAACCCTTTGTCTGCGCGACATCGACCCGGTCTTCAATCACCCATCGCCACTCATTATCACTTCAAATAAACTCGCAAAGGACAAACCTCAGGTCATCAAAGCCTTCCTAAGCGCTGCAAGTGAGGGATATCGATTTGCAGTTCAAAACCCAGAGGCCGCGGCAAAGTTGTTTATGCAACAAGTTCCGGAATCTGATGCAAAACTTGTCAAAGCATCAGCAGAATTCCTGGCAAAGGAATACACGAAGAAAGTGCCCTACTGGGGCTACCAGGATGCAAAGAAATTTGATGCCTATCGCATTTGGGCAAACCAACAAAAGATTCACGCGCTGAGTGAAGACGCGCAGCTTTTTGTCAGCAATGAATTTTTACCAACCAACAACTCACCCGGGCAGAGCAAATGATAGAACTCTCCCGACTCAGCCTCAGCATTGGCAACACCGAAATTCTGCGGGATGTCTCGTTTGCCATTCCCGACGCTACTCTTGTCGCGGTTATGGGCCCGTCCGGCTGCGGAAAATCAACTCTCTTGAAAGCCCTGATAGGTGTCCTGACCTGTTCGCGCGGAGAGCTCCGCAGAGATAACCAACCGCCCTTGGAGCTCACGCAATGGAGCACAAGCCAAGACATTTTTTCACTGGTACCGCAGTCGCCCCTGCTCTTGCCATGGAAGAATGCGCTCGAGAATGTCCTGCTTGCAGCTCCGCCCGATGAACCCGCCGAGTCAGCGCGCAAGCGAGCAACCGCTCTGCTTGAGCGGGTTGAATTGGCGGGAGTTGAAAAGCTGTTCCCTTGGCAGGTCAGCCAGGGAATGGCTGCGCGCATTTCTCTCGCACGAACTATGATGCTCAAAAGCCGTGTGCTTTTGCTCGATGAGCCCTTCGCAGCCATCGATGCCACCACGCGCTTCAATCTCCAACGCTGGATGCTCGAACTGGTAGATGGACTGCGACAGTCAGCCGTGCTTGTGACTCATGACCCCCGTGAGGCCATTCTACTTGCTGATGAGGTGGTTGTGCTCAATGGTAAGCCTGCCACGATCTGCACCCGGTTCAAAACCCCAACACGGAGCGTGCGGCGCGAACCCGATTGGATCTTCAGGGCTGAAGCAGGCGCTCTTGAAAATCACATTCGGCAAGCACTTGAAAAAAAGTGAAAGAGCCCAGGAAGAAAGGTTTCACCCCGGCTCTTCGTGCGTCGCCGCAAAGGCGTCAGTTTGACATTTTTTTCTGGTAAGCATGTGAATCATTCATGCTTGCCTGCACCACATCACAAGCCAAATCAAAATCGTCCAGATTGAGGTGTCCCTTCTCTGTGATCACCTCACGCAGACGGTCGAACGAACTGGTCAAGCCGTGATTTTGCTCAAGTAAACCGTCCACCTCAGCTCTCAACCGACACACTTCACCACCAATCCGGGTGATGGTGTCGAGCAGATTGCCAATCTGCCTCTCGAGATGAGGGTCGAGGAAGACATCGTCAGCCACTTTAAATTGGCTTTCGGTGCTGATCACGACTTCATCACCCGCGTCTTCCTGACCCAGTTCCAGTGACAATCCGCGATAGTCGTT
>JBILKQ010000206.1:0-3946 GCA_044376655.1 Silvanigrellaceae bacterium | reverse complement strand
TTTTGTGCTGGATTGCTTTTGGCAGATTGTCCCATAATGAAATCAATGCGGCGCGGCAGGGCGTCTGCTTGGCGGAGCAATTCGGCGAGATGTGGATGATTACGGGCACCGGAGTGTTGGAATTCCTTGACACGCTCGGTCAATGAATTCCGAGGAGCATCCCAGGTGGCACTTTCGAGAAGGTCCTCACTCTTGCCTGCCTCACGCCAGAGGTCGTTCCACCCTCGTCGTCCTAAAAGATTATAAGGTGGACTTTCGGGCTCGCAGTTGAAGTCTCCAGCGAGAAGAGCTGGTTCATCTGGGAGGCGCAGAGTCTCGAGCCAGCTTGCGAGTTCATCGACTTCATTGAGACGTCTCGCGTTGGCTTGACGGAATTGTTTTTTGAGAAGTTCAACTTCTTCATGAGTGAGCCGTCCCTCGTTCACCGCCTGTTTTACCAAAGCCTCATTCCGCGGTGTTTGTGCGTGTGAGACGTGCAGGTGTGTGACCGCAACGAGCAGCGTGCGTCGTCCTTCGTAGCCAGGCACACAGCGATCCGATGGAATTTTAAAGCGCATCGCAAAAGCAACACGCGACTCGTGCAGTTGGAAGCTGAGAAAAGGGCCGTTTATTGCTGAAATGCGGAAGGGATTAAAGCGCAGTTCGCCCGAGAGACGCTTACGCCCCAGATATTCGTGTTCCCACTCTGCGGGAAAGAGAATTCCAAGGCCCTCGTTGAGATTTCCGGGCGGGCCCCATCCCAACTTGATACCAGTGTTGCAAGAAACATACTCGGCTCGCATTCCCAACTTTTGTGCATACCAATGGGCGCGAAATGGGAGCGGATTGAGCTCTTGAAGCAGCAGGAGATCGGCTTTGATGCTCTTGAGGCATTCAACCTGACGCTCAAGTCGGGCGATGCGCTCAGCTCTCGATTCCAGTTGACCAAACAAAAACGTGCCATGGCCATTAAGACCATGCCACGTATTGAGTGATGCAACTTTCAGGAGAGTATGACCCTGCCGAGTTGCCATGACTCACCTGTCTTCGGTGAATCGTTTCGAGAAGAAACCAAGCCGAACCAATGTTTCGGAGAGGCGTGGGAAGTTTTCTTCGAAGCGGGAGGCGAAGCGATCTTGAAGGTTGCCAATCGCACCTCCAAGCTTTTCCTGAGCGCCCGAAATAACTGCGGCTGCAATTTCGTCGATCTGCTCCGTGACCTTGGATTTCGCGGGCTTCTTGCGGTTGGTTGTCGCGCCTGTTTGTTCCTGACGACGCGCTGCGGCCTTCTTTGCCGCTTGAATGGCCAACTCGACTGTCTCTTTGGCCTTGTCGTCGCGTCTGGGGAGTCCGGCTTGAGTCGCTTGGGCAGGCTGCGGAGCCTTTGAGGCTGCATGCATGTGTGCTTGCCCATGGTGCCCCTGAACGGGTCTGGGAGCATTTGGTTGCGGCGTTGGACCTTGCGCAGCTGCGGCACTCGTCGGACGTTCTGTATTTTGATGAGGCCTTGCTGCATGTGGGGCAGAACGGCTTGTGTCACGGCGCGGATGAGGGAGTGTCGGCTCTGGGCGTTCAGCGTGCGGCTTACGGTCTTGAGCTTGCGGCAGCGAGATTTCTTCACGTTTCTCAGGACGCTTGTGGTGCGCATGCTCGCTTGCTGCGGCAGGAGCTGAACCTGCTATTGGCGTTGGTGCTGCTTCCGCAGATTCAGTTGCAGCGTAGGTTTGTCCGAAGACCTTTACGCGTCCGCTGCTGTCGAATGGATAGTCGGATTTGTCCTCCGCCTGCAAAAAGCTTTGCGGCACAGGTTGCAGCGGGATCGAGAAGCCGAGAAGTTTTTCAACAGCACCCATGTTGTAACCGTAATCGTCGCAGATCAGGGTGATGGCATGACCCGTCGCACCTGCACGTGCGGTGCGTCCGATGCGGTGGATGAAACTTTCAGCGTCGTCGGGGATGTCGAAGTTGTAGACGTGCGAAAGATTGGCCACGTGCAAGCCACGAGAAAGCACATCGGTGGCCACGAGCAAATTGCATTTTCCTTCCTTGATCTTTTTGATCAGGGACATACGCTTGCGTTGTGGGATATCGCCCGTGAGAACCTCAACGGCGAGTCCGTTGGATGCGAGCTTGTAGCCAATCCACTCGGCAACAACTTTGGTGTTGGTGAAGATGATGCCGCACTCGGGCTGGGCTGCACGGATATGGCCCATGAGTGTGAGGAACTTCTCTTCAGCAGTTACGGCATAAGCGACCTGAGTTATTTTCTCGGGCGTAATACGCACTGGGTCAGTTTCAATATACTCAGGGTTCTCGAGATACTCGAACGCCAGTTCCTTCACCTTCTCACTGCCGGTTGCGCTAAAGAGCAGTTTTTGAACGCGCTCAGTTGGCAGATGACGCAGCACATATTCGACATCATCGATGAATCCCATGTCGAACATGCGGTCGCACTCGTCAATAATCAGCAGCTGCAATGAATCGAGTTCAAGTTTTTTGCTGCGGTGAAGATCGAGAAGGCGACCAGGAGTAGCGACCACGAGGTCGACTTCCTGGTTGAGTTCGGTAACATTGCGCTCGACGTCGGTTCCACCGAAAACCGCAATACTCTTAAGGTTCAAGTGTGAGAACAAGCGTTTCGCATCTTGTGAGACCTGGTCAGCGAGCTCGCGCGTGGGCACGATCACAAGCGCATGAGGCCTGTTTGGCTGAAGTTGACGGTCCACTTGGCTCAAAAGTTTGTGTGCTGCAGTGAGCAGGTAGACGGCCGTTTTGCCGGTGCCTGTTTGCGCAAATCCGGCAACATCTTTGCCGTCGAGGGTGTGCGGAAGGCAGAGCGCCTGCACGCGCGTGGGTTTTTCGTATTTTTGCTTGCGGACCGCCTCGAGAATTTGGTCGCTGAATCCGAGGTAACTGAAAGTGATGTCTTCCAGTTCGATTGCGGGCTGGGTTTTGGCTGAGACGGGTGCAATGCCCTCGGGCTCTTGGCCTGCAACGATTACGTCGCTGTTCTTAAATTCAGGGGGCAGTTTCTCGGCATACTCTGCCTGCTCAGGGTCAATTTTTTCTGAACCCAGAGCAGGGAAAATACTGACCTCGGCTACGTCGGTTTCGGGCGAAACTTGTTCAAATAGTTCTGGTGTTTCGGGAATAGGGCGTGCGGTCTTGTCTTTCCGAGTAGCAGCTGGCCGAGGCGATTTCTTCACCCCTGCCTCAGTGGTCTTCTTTGGCGAGGTTTTCTTCGTGGCAGGGCCTTTTACAGCGGTGCCGGTTGCTGCTTTGCTCGTTTGTACCTTTTTCACTGTGGCTTTCTTTTCTGTAGCTTCCCCAGCTGCTTTAGTTCGTGCGGCAGATGTGCTGGTGGCAGATTTTGAGGTGGTCGCTCTGGTTCCGCGTGGAGCTTCCGATTTTTTTGCTTTGGATGGTTTTGAACTGCTGGAGCGAACCATTCTGCTAATCTCGCTTGTGAATCAGGGGATCAAAAGGACAAAGCGCCCTTGCCGGGTCAAAAAGGCATAAGGCGAAACGCCACAAAGGTAAAGGGAAAACTGTCCGGGTTCGAAGCCAAAGGGGGCTCCATGCTTGAGTCGCCCGGGGCTTTGTGTCATAGCTCGTCGTTCGAGTCTTTTTACCGAAGTTTCGGGGGTTGCATCGTATGCTCGTCGGTCTCCTTACCGCGCTGCTTGTATTTGTGAGCATTGTTCTCATTGTGCTGATTGTTGCGCTGCAGCATGGAAACGAAGGTGGGATTGGTTCGGCCTTTGGTGGCGGAAATTCAGCTGGATTTTTCGGAGCTTCTGGTGGTGTTGCGCTCATCGTTCGGGCAACCTGGATTTTTGGGGCAGCTTTTTTCGGCCTTTCAACGGCTTTGGCATGGGTAAAGACCCACGAGAAGTTTGGTGTCACTCGTGAGCTGGATAGTGCACTTTCGGCCAGCCCGACTCCCGGTGTCATGGTTTCGCCGACC
>JBILKQ010000205.1:0-3973 GCA_044376655.1 Silvanigrellaceae bacterium | reverse complement strand
GCGCAAATATTCCGACTACGTTACCTATCCAATAGTTTGGCTCGACAAGGACAACAAAGAGGAGCGTCTCAATAAATCCACCCCTGTATGGGCCCGCTCCAAGAAGGACAACAAACCTGAAGATTACCAGGAACTCTACAAGCAGCTCAGCGGCGACTGGCAGGAGCCCCTCGTGTGGGAACACATGAGCGTTGAGGGGCTCACTCCCTTCCAGGCCGTGGTCTTCATTCCATCGGCAGTCCCCTTCGATCTCTATCAACGCGATTCGCACGGTCTGCACTTGTACGTAAAGCGGGTTAGCATTTCAGACAAATGCAAAGAACTGATTCCCGAGTATCTCCGCTTCGTCAGCGGTGTTGTTGAAACCGACGAACTTCCGCTCAATGTTTCGCGCGAAATCCTGCAGCAGAACACCAAGCTTCCGGCGATCCGCAAACAAATCGTCAAGAAGATTCTGGGAGCACTGCAGAACATTTCGAAAAATGAACCAGAGAAGTTTACCGGTTTCTATGAGAACTTCGGTGCAGTTTTGAAAGAGGGTTTCCACTTCGACCGCGATAACCACGAAACTCTCTCGGAACTTGTTCGCTTCCGCTCCACCAAAACCGGACGTGACGGATGGGTTTCGCTCAAAGAATACTTGGAGCGTAAAGTGGATGGTCAGAGAGACATCTACTATCTGAGCGGCTCGTCTTACGATGCTGTCTCTGCCAGCCCACATCTTGAGGCTCTGACCTCACGCGGAATCGAAGTTTTGCTTCTGACAGACGCCATCGATGAGTGGTTTGTTATGGACTATCCAAAGCACGGCGAAGCAAACCTTAAGTCGATTGCTAAGGGTGATCTCGATCTTACTGGTGTTGGCCAAGAGCCTGAGAAAAAGCAAAACGACGATGAGCTCGCCCCCGAAAAAATTGCGCCTTTGTTGGAAATCTTCCGCAGAAAATGCGGCGACAGCCTTAAGGATGTCAAGATTTCAAAACGCCTGGTGGACAGCCCTTGCTGTCTCGTTGCCGACGAGTTTGGTCTCAGTGCTCATATGGAACGCATGATGAAGGCAACCAACAAGGAATTCACCGGAACAAAGCGTATTCTGGAAGTGAACCCAAGCCATCCCATCATTCGTTCACTGGTGAACAAAGCAGAGAGCAATCCTGCTGACGTTACTCTTGAAGAGTGGGTTGAGGTTCTTTACGACACAGCCCTTCTCGCGGAGGGTTCACCGGTTCGAAATCCGGGTGCCTTTGCACGCAAGCTCACCAAGATGCTCGAAACACAAAGAGCCTGAGGGTCTTCCTCAGGCTCTTTTCTTTTCATCTCTTCGAGATGCATGAATCAGAAGATTGTCACTGCTGCGAGGAGCCATTAGGGCTGCGCGGCACCAGAATGGGCCCCTGTTGAACAGGACTTCCCTGGTTGGGCTGTTGCAACGTCGGGTTGCCACCGGTTGGCTGCTGCAAGGTTGGATTGCCAGCATTGGGCTGCTGCACCGTTGGATTGCCCGGCATCGGATTCTGCACCGTCGGATTCGGTTTGCATGCAGGATTCTGTGCCGTTGGATTCTGTGCCGAAGGATTGCATGTTCCAGGAACAGGAAGCGAGCCCGGCAAACCACCCGGTGTCTTGCCAATCTTCGAGCTCACAGGAGTACCCACTCCACAGAGACCGGGCATAAGATACACGCGCGGATAAAAGCCACTTTCGAGATCAACCTGATCCGATGAACTGCGATCAAGGCCCTCGTTCACGACCCGCTGAATGTCGACAACCACACCGACAGTGACGTCGTGAGAACGCACTTCATAGTAGGGCACGCCGTTGAAACTTGACCCTGCCTTGTTAAACACACGGTAAATTGCACGACCGCTCGGAAGCGAGTTGTAACAGCGCTTCTTAAAGCGAGGACTGTTGGGTGAGATTTGGAAAACATCCACAACAGACGACTGACCTTCCATACGCGGTGTTCCTGGTGAACCAGAGCCCGGCGTGGAATCAAATTTTCTTCTCACGACCGCGCGCATATCGTAGTTTGCTGGGTCGATATAGGTGTTTTGGCATGTGTCAGGATGCGGAAAGGGATCAGGACTATTGTTGAAAGCAGGGTCACGTGCACCATCGATGGGGCGGCGTGCAACCTCATCAGCCGGCATTCCAGCTGCACATCCCCTGTTGAATACATAGAAGCTTGTGTCACCGAGCTTCCCTACAAGATCGGGGGACATCGCGTTGCGATGGTGATTGAGAAGTTCCTCGACGAACGCATTTCCGCCGCTGCCGACAGCTTGAGCAGTATTCTCGTTGAAACGCCTGGGTTGGCACGACAGCAGCATGACCACTGTGCCCAAAGCAATCAAGCCGACAAACGGACGATGGAGCGTTCTCATTAGCAATCCCTCCGAATGCCACAGTCACACAGCTGCTCCGGTCGCGCCCGATGCATTCTATTCGCGTCGAGACACCCGCATGCCGCTGACCTGCGCATGTTGAAGGGGGTTTCGGAATTCAGCTCGCAAACTTGAGAAAAATTTGCAGCCCACTTTAGAAAAATCTATTTTAACAAATAAATTCGGACATTAAGAATAATTAAAATTCCCACGACTGACATGAATTTCCGATAGGGCTGCCTCAGAAAGCCCTCTCCAAGAACAAAGAAGTCTGTATGCCGTTGAGGGTCACGTCTGTATTGTAGCTCCTCGAAACATCGTTGTTCTCAAAACGGCGAGTGAGCGATGCAAAGCCGGCTGCGAGTCCAATCTGAAATCCGGGAGGCCGCTCGGGGAGTTTGGGAACCACGATTCTCGACAGAATCCAACTTAATTCGATTGCACTCTTGATGCTCATCGAACGCGTTGCCAAGGCATAGTCGACACTCGAAACGTTCGCCAATTGGAAGTCAGAGAAGATAACAGAACCGATGCCAAGCAGCGCACCTACGCCAACAGATCTGCCTTTGAGTGTGAGATTCTCCCCAGGCAATCCACCCGGGGCCTTAAAATCACCAGAGCCAGAAATGTAGCCGATGCGCCCTCCACCAGAAATCTCAAGCAACGTCGATTTGCCGAGACGCAAAGGATAGATGTATCTCCCCGCGAGCCAGCCTTCGAGCTCCTTGAGGCTCACATCTGCGGTACCGGTTGAGGCTCCAACGCTGTCTTTCTCCACCACTTCAGTGCCAACCCGATACCTCGAACTGAGGTAGTGTGAACTGAGCGACACGATATATTTGGAGCGATTCCGCCAACCCAATGTTGCTGAGGCTCCAAAGCCTGATTGCTGGGATAAAAGTGGCAAAGCGTAAACCCCATCAGCACGCAAAAAGAAATTTGTAGAGGCCCGGTCGATGAGTTTGTTCGCAATCGATTCCACCGCCTTCTTTTCATATTTGAGCTGATCAACTTGAAAAATCGACGACAGTGTAATGAAGGCGCTTTCTATATTTCTCGAGAACTCATCATTGCGAGCACCACGTCCATCTCTGCTGACAATCCATACAATGCCCGCCTGACTCAAAGTGAGCTGTATGGCTTCCTTCTCTGACATTTCCCTGAGACGAAAGCGATTTTCATTCGGATCGAAACGTGCTTCAACAAAAATCAGATTCTGAGGAGGAGGTGGGTATGTCACCTCTGTAGTGCTCGGCTCTGGAAATCCCTCAACCCTGAGCTTATCGAAGCGCACCAGATTACGTGACAAGAGCGAATAAAGCGGCAGCTGATCGTAGAGCGATGCAACCAACAGGCGCACGAAGGCGCGATGTCTCACGAAACGCAGCCGAAAATTGGACCAAGGAAACGATTTTTTGGCCTCACAGCGCTGCTCCAACTCGCCAGTGGACTTGGCTGCCGCTTCTGAAGAAGCAAGATGCGGACGACACAAGCGAGCTTGAATCACGTCCTTCGACAAGAGGGTTGTCTTTTCAACCGTGAGTGTCCAGGAATCAAAAGTATCTTTTACTGCGGGCTCTGCCACAGAG
>JBILKQ010000012.1:0-34538 GCA_044376655.1 Silvanigrellaceae bacterium | reverse complement strand
AACGAGGATGCTCGTAAACTTCTTGAACTCCCGCAGGGCGATTTTGCTCCTGTGTCGCTCAAGGGAAATAATGTTGTTGTTCTGATCGTTGAGAGTCTGAGCCAGGAGTATATGGGATACCTCAACCCTGAGGCTAATTTCACTCCATTTGTGAATGAGCTCGCGCAGAGAAGTCTTTATTTCGACCGTGCCTATGCCAACGGGCGTCAGTCGATTGATGCATTGCCCTCGATGTTTGCGACACTGCCCTCAATTGTCGGCGAACCGTTTATTACCTCACAATACAGCTCTGTGCAGATACCGGGCTTCGGAAAAGTCTTGGCCGAGAGTGGTTATTCGACCTCGTTTTTTCACGGCGCAAAGAATGGCTCGATGCACATCGATTCAATGGCGCAGTTGTTCGGTTTCCGAAATTATTTCGGCAAGAGCGAATATCCCGCTGGTAACAAGGATTTTGATGGCAGCTGGGGCATTTACGATGAGCCATTCCTGAACTTCACGGTTGAGAAAATCGATACGTTTGAACAGCCCTTTGCATTGGGTGTGTTCACTCTTTCCAGTCACAATCCCTATCGCATACCTGATCATCTCAAGGGGCAACTCCCTGAGGGGCGGCATCCTTTTCACCGCAGTCTGGCCTACGCCGATTACGCGTTGAGAAAGTTTTTCGAGTCGGCACAGAACAAACCTTGGTACAAAAATACATTGTTTGTTGTTACAGGCGACCACACCTCTGAACCAGAGTCAGAAGTTTTCAAGCGCGAGCAGAGCATTTATCGAGTGCCACTTATTTTTTTCGATCCATCCGGACGGCTTCAGCCGAAGCGTTCCGACCGACTTGTTCAGCATGCTGATATTTTTCCAACGTTGCTGGACCTACTCGATGTACAACCGCTTTCAACAGAGCAGGCGCCGTTGCCTTTCGGACAGAGTGTTTTCCTTCCTGAGCAGTACGCCCGTGCGGCAAACCGTTCGGGAGATTGGTTCTGGTATCAGGAGGGTCAAGTTGTGGTGCGGATGCTTGCGGATGGTAGTGAATCTTTTGAGCTTGTTGAACTGAAGAAAGACACACTCACACCGGGTGCCAAGCTCGATACGGGTGATCCGATGTATGGACCACTTGTTCAACGGGCACGCGCATACCTTCAATTGTTCACTAATGGTCTGATTGGAAATAGTTTGGTGAAGAAGTGAGTCGTCTAAGATTCGCTGCGAATGTTGAAGGTTTTGAAGGTCACTGACGACAATTCAGAATCACTGCACGCCCAGGACCACGGGGCCTGTGCGTTCCGAATCGCTGGCCTCGAACGCGATGCCCACGGAGCTGCCGGCGCTGATACCGAGTGCAGAGAGCGCAGCTTGAGAGAGGGCGATGCCACCATCGCTTGTGATAGGAGGACCCCATTCAACGATGCGGACCACAACAGCCCGCGTGACCTTGCCTGGTGCAATGAGGATGAGCTTGCGGTTGGCAAAGAATTTCATTCCGAGTTCGGGGCGCTGGCCGTAGTCCCAACGCATGGCACAATAATAAGGATCTTGAGTCCGGCTCAAGTCTTCAACGGTCAGTGTGGTTAAAGAAAGTTCGCCGGGCTTAGGTAGATGCAGAGGAAAGGGCTGTGCCTTGGTAAAAATCCAGTTCAGGCTTTTGTACTGACCCTTGACTGCGAATGTTTCGGGGATGCGAAATCCAGACTTCTCCACACCACCGTTGTGGGCAGCAAGAACCTCGCTTGCATAAAGGCTCTGCGTTCCGTTTGCCACGCCCTCTGGTCCGGTAAACTTACAGGCTGGAGTGAGGCCTACGAGAGTACCCACAAGAAGACCGCACATCCAATAGCGGTGATTGAGCTTGCGAAAGCGGCGGTAATATGTGGTTGGACTCATGGGCAATGTCCTCCCGACGGGCAACACAATTCATTTGGCCTCGTCAGCAAGAATGTGGCCAACAGTCGAGATTTTTTAATTTACACAAATAACTGGAATTGTTTGTGTTTTTGTAACGCCTGAAGCCTCTTCCGAACACAACAATGTTCAAAGATTGGACAGATGTTTCAGAAGTGCGCAGGCTGCCCCGTGGTTCCCAGGACACTCAACCACAATGGACTGTTGATGTCGAAGTGTTTGCGGCCGCGCGTGACGGCGCTCAGCGGTACATGCGTAAACTGTTCGTGCGTGTAACCAACCATCATGTTGGTTTTGCCGGCCATGGCTGCGTGTACAGCGTTTTGTCCGAGGCTGGCGCAGAAAACCGAGTCATCGGCTGAAGTTGTCTGCGCTCGCAACATGTAGCTCGGATCAATGTATTTGAGTGTGGTTTCAATGTTGCGGCGTTTGAATTCGGCGGGAATAATTTCTTTCAGATGTCTGCCGATGTCTTTGAGCTTGACGTTGCCGCTGGCATCGGTTTCTTTGCCCGCATCAGGAAAAAGATTTTGTCCTGCACCTTCCGCGACCGCGATTGTTGCGTAGCCTTTTTCGACAACACGGCGCGCAAGCACCGAGAGAAAACCTTGTTCGCCATCTAGTTTCAATTCTACTTCGGGAATTAAAACAAAGTCGATATCGTTTACTGCTGCAGCGGCGTTTGCAGTTAAGGCACCTGATTGGCGTCCCATGATTTTTACGAGGCCAATACCGTTCACAGCCCCTCGTGCCTCAGCCTGGGCACAGCGCAGCGCTTCTACGGCCTTGCCGACCGCCGTTTCAAATCCGAAGCTTTTTGAAACCCAGAGGATATCGTTGTCGATTGTTTTAGGTATGCCAATGACGGCGATTGGCAAATTGCGGCGCGCGATTTCCTTGGCTATTGCGTGCGCTCCTGCCAAGGTGCCGTCACCACCAATGGTGAAAAGGATGTTCACATCGCGGAGCACGAGCGCGTCTACAATCATTGAGGGGTTCGAATTTCCACGCGCACTTCCCAGGAACGAGCCAGCCTCGAAGTCGATGTTTTGCACCGAACGCGTATCGAGGCGTCGCCATGGAAACTTGAATCTTTTGGAGTCGGCATCGTGTGTGAAACCATAATAGCCGTATGGAACTCCAAAGATATTTCGTAGCTCGTAGCGATCATGCAGCATGGTGACCATGCTCTGAACAACGTTGTTCAATCCTGGTGCCAGACCGCCGCAGGTGACTATCGCAACGCGTGTGTTAGCGGGGTCCCAAAATATTTTTTCGCGAGGTCCAGCGAGCTCGAGAGAAGGCGGTTCGATGCTTTCCTCGGAATGTTGGGCGAGGTGTTTGAGCGTGTTGCGGAGCGTGATGTCAACGAGAATGCGGTCGAGATTGTCATCCAAAAACTGATGTGCAGAGAAAGACGCCGCCAATGGAGAAGGGCGAGTGGCTGCACCATAGCGTGTGGTGAGAGATTCGACGATAAATTCGGCGCGTGCATTTTCCATCAAATTTTGCTCCGAGACGATCGGTTCACACCGACGCTACATTCTGTTCCTCGAAAATGTCCACAAGCGCCGCCTGCGCCATGTCGAGCAGTCCGTTGAGCTGAGCTCTCGAGAAAGCCTGCTTTTCTGCGGTTCCTTGCACTTCGAGAAGCATTCCAGAGCTGGTCTGGACCACGTTCATGTCCACGTCAGCCTTCTGGTCTTCGTTGTAGTCTAGATCGACCAACAATGTTCCCTCGACAATTCCGACCGAAACCGCTGCAACAGCCTCACGGATGGGATTGGTTTTGATTTTGTTGGTTTTGAGGAGTTTTTCGATGGCCAAGCGCAATGCCACATACGCTCCGGTAATAGCTGCGGTGCGTGTGCCACCATCGGCCTGCAGAACATCGCAGTCGACTGTGATGGTGCGTTCGCCAAGCTGCCTGAGGTCAACCACGGCGCGCAGGCTTCGGCCAATCAAACGTTGGATTTCTTGAGTTCTCCCCGAGACGTTTTGGCGTTCGCGACGTGTGCGGTCTTGAGTTGAGCCAGGCAAAAGCGAGTATTCCGCTGTTAGCCATCCCTGTCCGCGGGTGCCACGCATCCAGTTCGGAACAGATTCCTCGACCGACGCAGTGCACATGACCCGCGTCTCACCATATTCGACCAACACCGAGCCAAGGGGCACTTGCGTAAAGTTCGGCGTGATCTTGATAGGACGGGTTTGCGCCGTGGTGCGGCCATGTGAACGCGACAGCATAAGTGAACCTCTTTTAAAAATGCATTGAGGGGCTGTCTTAGCCTGCCGGCGCTCGAGAAACAAGCCAACTCATGGTTAAGCAGAGGCCAAGGGTTGGCGCTCGTTTCATTGCAGAAGGACTGCTGAACTTCGGAAGTCCTTCGGTATGGCTCGCTCGGGGAGAATATGGACGCTCGGGTGGGCATTGTCCCGCACCCAGTCATCCACACCGGGCCCGTGATCATGACCAATGAAGCGCACAAGCCGGCGTGCAAGCCAGTGAATACCCCTGTCGTCCCACTCCAGTTCGTCCAGACTCAGACCACGAACCGTGCTGGTGGCGACCTTCTTGCCGAGCCTGAAGAAGCTGACCTGAGGGTGTTCCATAGCTCCGCAGGCAAACACGCACTCATAACGTGAGCCTGTGGTTCGACATGTGACCAGATATCCAGACGGGGTGCGTGAAAACAGAAGCCACAGTCCAGCTATAAAAACACTCGACCAGGCAAGGGGGCCGTACATGCTTTGAAATGATGCATTTGAGATATAGGCGACCAGGTGGGTTGGTCGGCCGAGTTTGTCGTAGGCGGTCTTGAGTTCCGTATCGGACAGCAGTTCAGAGCCGAGCTCTTGAGTCCAGGGGACGAGCGAAAGGTCCGCGAGTCGCATAGAGACACTCCTTGGCTAGTGCCCTCTTTCAGACACCACTCTCGTCGCTTAACACCGTCTCTTTGGCGCTGTCCCGGCGCGGCGCGGCAGACATTTGACGATCAAAGTCTTGACCAATTTTGTGCTTATTTATTGAGCGGAAACTAAGAATCGCCAGCCATGCGGGTCTGTGCCGCGGCCGAACTGCAAATCGATGAGTGTCTTTTTGAGGTGTATGCTCACTTTTCCTATTTGGCCCTGATTGACCTCGTAGCGCTGGTTGTTGTCGACGAGTTCAACCACAGGCGAAATCACAGCTGCCGTCCCGCAGCCAAAAATCTCCGTGAGTTTTCCGCTCTGAATGTCGTTCAGAACGTCTGAAATATTAAGCCGACACTCTTCCACAGTGTAGCCAAGATCTCGGGCGAGCTGAATGATGGAGCTGCGTGTAACGCCGGGCAGGATACTTCCGGTGAGTGCCGGCGTGCGGATGACGTTGTCGTAAACAAACATGATGTTCATCGCCCCGACCTCCTCAACAAACGTGCGGTTGATGCCATCCAGCCACAACACTTGTTCGGATCCTGCTGCTCTTGCGCGCTGCAGTGCAGGTAGGGCCGCTGCATAATTGCCACCGCATTTGGCTTCTCCGCATCCTCCGGGCACGGCGCGAACGTGTTCGCGTTCAACGTAAACAGAGATTCCTGTTTCTCGAGAGTAATAGTTCTTTGCAGGGCTCACGATGATGAAAAATCGGTAAGAGAGTGAAGCGCGGTAAGACACCCCAGTGTCGAGGCCGATCAGCGTGGGACGGATGTAGAGCGATCCCGGGCTCGGAAGGATCCAGTCTTGTTCAATCTCAACTATTTCTTGCACGCAGCGGAGAAACAACTCCTCGGGCACAGGCTGCATACCCAAGCGCACCGCTGAATTCATGAAGCGGCGTGCATTCTGTTCGGGACGGAAGAGATAGATTTCGTCGCCTGCGCTTTTTCGATATGCCTTTAGGCCCTCGAAAACCTCCTGCCCGTAGTGAAACACGACTGCATCGGGGGTCATTTCGAAGGGGGCGTAGGGAACGATTTCTGGGCTCTGCCAGCCTCCCTTCTGGGGAATGAAGTCGCACACCAACATATGATCCGTCTGGATACGGCCAAATGGAATTTCATCTTGAAGCTGTGGTGGGGATTTTCTTTTGTGTTTGGGCAACAGGTTTTTGAGGATTCGAAATTGACCGCTGCTGTTTGGCATGCCTACGCCTCCCTCAGAACGCTGTAATACAGTGCCCAGAAAATACAATGATTTGGGTCTCTGGGAGCCCGCCAAAGAATAGGCCCAGAAAATCAGGACGCAAGCCCCCCAATGGGCTTGACAACCGATTCGGCGGTTTCATATAGGCTATATGTGTTGGGGCATCGACAAGTGGTAAGTCAACGGATTTTGATTCCGTCATTCCTAGGTTCGAATCCTAGTGCCCCAGCCACTCTTGCTCTCAAGATCTAAAAAAGCCGCCCTGTTCGGGCGGCTTTTCTGTTTTAAGAACATTTGCTGCGCTGCCTTGAACCCAGCCCCCCGTGCTTACCTCGGTAGACCACGCTAGACCACGCCCCTCGGGAAAGCCCGAAGCTCACAGCACCGCCGAGCCGAAAACTGAACCGAGTTCATCTCGGAGTTTCAGAAGCTGGAGAACCTCCACATCCATATCGACTGGAAGATTGGTCAGTACTTCCATCGGGGAAAGTTTGTTGTCCTGGGCCAGGGACAAAATAATTGCCGAGCGTACGGCCTGGACTGAAGTTTCTTTGGTCTTGTGCGGATGCACTGCCTCGCCCAGCCGTGTCAGAATAGCTACACCAATTTGCGAGTTAAGCACTTTGTCCATCTGAATCAGGTCGAGCTCATAAACCTTGCTCAGCTGCGAACGCAGCTGTTCGAGCGGAATGTTTCCAGTTCTGAGAAGACCCGCAACGTCCCCATTCGGATCGCCGTTCTGAACGAACGAATTGACCTGGTTCACGGTCACCGACCGTGCCAGTGGGCCGACGATGAAGGTGATTCTTTTTGAGGTGTCCGCTGCCACTGCTGATTGCGCAGCGGAGGTGGTTGCAGATTCTGTGCGTGTTTTATGGCAGCCAGAAAGCATCAAAAAGGAGAACGCCAGCGAGAAAAAAACAGACTTTACCATGGGTCACCTCCGCCAATGAACCTTATTCCAGACAAACCACTTTTGGATATTTGAGATTGTCACACTTGAGATTTTTGTCCTTCACTAGAGTCTTGAGATTTGGTAATCCGGCGAGAAGCTGATTGAGTTGTTCTTGGGTAAATTTGTTGCCTGATATGGTAAGAGTCACGATTTTTTTGAAAACTAAAATTGGTGCAACTTCTGTCAGCCCCTCGTCGCTGAGGACTGCAATCTGCAGTTTCTTGTCGGCCCAACGTGCAGCAGCCGTAGGATCGTTGCTGGGACCTCCGATGTCAGCAATCGAGCGCAACAGTGCATTTACAGTGCGCTCTTCCTCGGCCGAAATATTTTGCTTGGTGAGCCATTCGGTTGCAGTCAAGGAATTCCGCGACTGGGTGCGATTTGCGTTTTGCTGGTTGTTTGCTGTGGGTGCGATTGGTGTTTTTGTTTGAGCGCTGCTCGTGTCTGATGTTTCGGGGTTTTTGCACGCACCCAATAACGTCAACGAAACAACGACAATCATCAGCGCACTCGTCCATTGAAATTCAAAAAACTGCTTGGTGTTCATCGCTTCGCTCCTACAAACGATATTTGCTGTAGTATCGGAATTGTCAGGGGATTTCTTTAGTATTTCGTTTTTTATCAGAAATTATAACGCATTGACGCTCATGGTTCTGAGCCTGGGCGGAAGTAAGTTATCCTGCATAGCGTGAGATTGCGATTCGTAGCGCACCGGAGCGTCGCCATGGACAAACAGCATCAGTGCCCCTTCATCAGCAAGCAGTCCTGGCGCAAAGGGCTCTCATCGGGACACCCAGGAGTTCATATCCTAAGCCCTGGCCAGAACCCACTTTTAAGCGCCTCGAATCAATGCACGGGTTGGTTGCTGGGATTGGGGGGCGCTCATCTGGGAGAAGATCTTCGGCTCACGGATGGGGAAGTTCACATTGGTTCTGGCTGGGATTCAGACATCGTTCTCACCACTCCCGAGGTGAGCCGACGTCATGCCAAGTTTACTTCCGCGGCGGGTGTAATTCTTTTGGAGGATAACGGCAGTGCCTCGGGTGTGTCTGTCAACGGCGAGAAAATTCTCGAACCACGTGTGCTTGCGCATGCTGACCTGATTCGCTTCGGTGTCGGAGAATTCCTGTTCTTTTCAGCCGAGCCAAACCTTTCAGCGCACTCCAACGCAGCTCAATATCTGCAGGTTGTGGGCAAAAATCCTGCTGCAACGTTGGGATGGTTGAATTGTCTGACGGGTGAATTTGCTGGAATGGATTTTCGACTCGTTAAGGGGCTGAATCGCTTCGGTTCGCTTCCAGGCCTCGAAGTCTCGTTGCCAGATCAAAATTTGAATTCAATTCAGATGACCATCGAATGCAGTCCTGATCGCTTTTATTTGCGTCCAGGGTACGCGAGTCTTCAGATCAAACGTAACGGCGTGTTTGTGGATTATCCAGGAAACCTGCGCGATTCAGACATATTCAAGATTGGTTCATTGGAAGTGCGTTTGAGGGTGATCCGGTGAAGAACAGAGTCGTTGTTTTTCTTTTGTCTGTTATGAGCATTGTTCTTTCCGCGATGACCGCGCGAGCTCAGGATGCGTCATCCTCACCGATGCCGTCAGCAGACTCGAATTTGCAACGCAATATTTCCATCAGGGCCTATGAAATTTATCAGCAGCGCAGGTTGCGCTTGCACTTGAGTGTCGATGAGTCCGATGCCAGTGGTCACTATTTTCTCAATACCCTCGACGCCAAGTCATTCCGACTGACGAGTGATGATCCTAACGAGCTGCCCGTCGAGCCTAATTCGTTGAGTACATTTTCAACCCACTCACCCACCTTGCCGCGAGAAACAGCAATTGTTTTTGAAGCCGACAAAACCCTCGCAGCTGAGCAGTTCGATGCTATTCGCTCGGCTGTTGCTGGATTTCTTGATCGGTTCCGTTCGGACGTTCTCACGGTGCGTGCCTCTGCGGCTAACAAAGACCTGCGCTTGGCCTGGATTGCTCCCGGACAATCGGAGAATCCACGCGCCATTCAGAGGGCAATTCTTGAGAGCAAAGTGTTGGAGGGGCAGCCCGGAGTTGCTGCGGGGGTTTGCGCGGCATTAGATGAATTAAAGGCGAGTCCTTCGGAAAGAAGTGGTGTTCAGAAAACCTTGATCTTCATTTCGCGTCCTACACTTGAGGGAGATAAAAATTGGTCGCAGTTGAAATCATGTCTTACTGAGAGCGTCGATTCAAACATTCGTACTTTTTGGGTACGGTTGCGCGATCAAAGCCCTGACTTCGGAAAGTTCGATGACGTCATTCGCAGTTCGGTTGAGAAGAGTGGCGGATTCGTAAGCCGCCTCAATGCTACAGCAGATCCTGCGATTGCCTTGAAGAATTTGCGTTCCTACCTCGACGATGAATACGTTCTCGATTTTGATTTGACCCAGCATCGTCCCTATTCGGATGTCCTGAAATTCAGAGTGACTGCCAATTATCACGGCAATGTCATTCGCAGCGAGGAATCTGTGTTTGAGGGTTTCGTGGCAATGCCCAGACCGGAGGAAATCAAACGCATTGAGGAGACTCGTGAATTGGAGCGTCGCAAAGAACGACGCACATATTTATTTGTTGCCGGGATTCTTGCCTCCTCCGCATTGGTCATTGTTGTTCTTTTGCGCCGCAACAACGACGGTTGCTCAAAGTGTGGTTTTCGGGTTGCAAAAAATTATCAGGACTGTCCCTTCAGGAATCAAAAATGCTTTGGACGCTTGAGCGTTATTCAAGGACCACTACAAGGTTCTGAGTTTCCTTTGTTTGTGGGTGAGAACACGCTCGGGACGAGCCTTTCTAGAACCATCCGTCTTCGCGCCAAGGGATTGGCCGGCAACCATGCAAAAATCGTCCTGACTCAGCGCAAGGCCCTGTTTTCCCCTGAAAAAGGCACAGAAACAAGAGTCAACGGCCTGATGGCAACGGAGCCGCGCCTGATTTCCTCTGGTACGATTCTCAGGATGGGCGAGCTTGTTTGCAGGGTTGATTTTAAAGAGGGATCATGAAGAGCCGATTTGTCATTCGATTTGTCGCCGGCCCCCTCCATGACAAATCCTTTGAACTGGGTGAAGGTGATCAACGGATCCTCGGGAAGGGCGATTCGGCCCAGGTGCGTCTTGACGAAGATGCGCTGGCCAGTCGCATTCATGCGCGTCTTTCGCTTGAAAAGGGGTCTCTCTGGATTGAAGACCTGGGCAGCCGCAATGGCACTTTCATCAATGGTAAAAAAATTGAAAAGAAAACGATGCTGCGCTCTGGTGATAAAGTCACTCTTGGGCAGTTGAGCTGTTTTCAATGCTCTCCTTGGAACGCCCTTGAACCCTCGCGTTTTGCGAGCGTTGTTTTGACCCGCGTGACTAATGTTGCGGCGCGGATGAAGCGCCGCCCAAAGGCCTCCATTTGGCCTCAGTTTCTTATGTTGCAGCTCATTGTTTGTGCTGTCGTGGGAGTGGCCTGGTGGGGCGGGAAGCAACTCAAACTGCGAGCTGCGCAATCACAGCTCGCAGTTACGAACCGTGAGATTGCGCAAGAGAGAAGCGCAGAGAGTGTCCCGCAAAATGCATTGCGCACTCCTGTGCCTACACCAGAAGTGCCTCGGAATTTTATTTGGGATGAAATTGTCACCATCTCGAGGCGCTTCGGTGATACGCCTCCGTCAGTCATGGATCTGCAGTTTCAAAAAAAGGTGGAAAGCTGGATTGAGCGTTTCACCAAAGGCGATGCCCACAAGCGTTTGTTTGATCGCAAGGAAAAGTACTGGTCCACCATACAAAGTGCACTAACGGCCGAAGGTCTGCCGGTTGAACTTGGATACCTGGTCTGGGTTGAATCTGAATTCAATGTGGAAGCGTTGAGTCCGGTGGGTGCTCTGGGACTGTGGCAATTTATGCCAGGAACAGCGCGCGATTTTGGTTTGCAGGTAAATCCAGCTCAAAGTTTGGATGAGCGTACCGATCCGATCAAGAGCTCACGTGCTGCAGCTCAGTATTTGTCTATGTTGCTCAAGCAATTCGGAACGGATCGATACATGCTGGCCGTGGCCTCCTACAACGCAGGTCAAAACAAAATTCGACGCAAAGCTCTCGCAGCACAAATTCGTCGGGCTCCCAAACCTGATTTCTGGGCTTTGCGCGAGCAACTGCCTCAGGAGACAGTCGATTACGTTCCAAAGTTTCTTGCGGCTGTGATTGTCAATCGGAATCCAGAGCGTTGGTGAGCTCAATCAGGAATGGATCGTTTTTCCAGGTTTTGAATTCAGATTTGTGGTTTCGTTCCTGGAGGGTGATTTCATTTACTCCCTGAACATTACAGACCAGCATTTTTGCATGCCCCTTATAAAAACGTGGGCGACCTATCACTCGGCTCACGGGCACCTGCGCTGGCGCAGCCGCATTGGCTGATTTCTTCTCGAGAAGTAAGTAGCTGAGTGGCAAACTGCGCAAATCGATCTTCATCTCTCTCGAGAAATGCATCCAGTCGGAGTCCTGAAAAATATCAGAAGGCGGAGCTGCGAAGAAATGGCACCAATTACGCTCGTCGCCCTGGAGTCCACAAATAGACTGATGCGGGCAGGGAGCTACGACGTTAAAATCCGCGCGCAGGGCTTCGCGAAGGGCAACAAGTCGGTTGGAGCAGAAGGGCGTTCCCGGTTCAACCCAAAGAATTGTGTGCGCTGGCTTGAGTGCATTAAGCAAAGACGTGAGCTGTTGTTCTGAAAGTTCGGTGAGAACATGGCTCAACAACACTAGATCGTTTTTCTGGACTTCAAGGTTGTCTGGGAAGGCCTGAATCACCTGTGTTTCCGAAAGGAGTTGCTTTAGCTTTTCGGCGGCGAACTTCTGTGCATGCACAGAGCGATCGGAAACAATGCAGGTCGGGGGCTTGCTCGCGGGGAACGCACGGGCCAGCATCTCGGATGCAACGCCTGAGCCACATCCCCAGTCAATCCATCGACCGGTTGCCTTGGGCGGCTGCCAACCTTTGAGCAACAGCGCATCAAGAACGGCCTGCCATTTCCAGGAGATTCGCCGCGCGAAAGTTGCATCATAAAGCTTCAACAGTCCGGAATCAGACCAGTAATCGGCAACGCCGGAGTGCTCAGGGGCGTTAAGGAAAAGTTGCCTCAGCCGTTCGAGATCTTTGACTTCCAGGCGAGTTTTTGGAACACCCGCTTTCATTGAGCCTCCTGAGCTCCGGTTTATTGCTGATACGTTTGGGATTTTACCATGACACATATTACTTTCAGGCAAAAGGCCGAGAAGCACTGGACTCCCGAGCGTCTGCGCAAACTGACCGGTGGCAAAAGCTATCTTATTGAGCCGCTTGCTGGTGCTGAGTTGTTGCGCTCGATTGGGCTTCTGAATGCCGATGCCAGTATGCCTGCCGACGCGGTTCGCAAGTACATCCAGATTAATCATATGGTGGCGCTGCTGCACCCAACCTTGAATCAGTTGTCCGAGCGCTTTTCCGTGCTGCGGATTCTTGATTGCGGTTGCGGTAATTCCTATCTGACTTTCCTACTTGCTTGGTGCTTCAAAAATCTCTGGAAGAAAAAGGCACACCTGACCGGAATCGACACCCGGGCAGATGTTATCGCAAAGTCAGCGGCTCGGGCTAAAGAGCTTGGACTCGAAGAATTTCTTTCATTCGAGAAAATCTCGGTTCAGGACTATCAAAAGCGACGCGAGGAAATTGCGGATACAGATGAGCGAAAGGCATCCCGGAGTCACGTGATTGTTGGATTACACGCTTGCGATACCGCCACCGACGATGCGCTTGCACTCGCGTTTTCTGAAAAGGCTGATGCGGTTGCAGTGGCTCCTTGTTGTCAGGCTGAGCTTGCAAACCGATGGAGGAAGCTCTCGGCAGAGCAGTTCAAGAGTGCATTTTCGGTTTTGATTCAGTCTCCCGAATTGCGTCGTGATTCATGCAGTACCTTTACTGATGCAATGAGGGTTTTATTGATGCGTGGGCAGGGTTACGAAGTAACCACCACCGAATTTGTTCCCTCGGCGCACACACCCAAGAACCGTCTGATCCTCGCGCAGCGCCGCGGTAATTATTTTGAGCCTGCGCTGGTTGAGTACGTGCAACTGCGCAACGCTTTGGGCGCTGGAATTGGTCTCGAAGTGCGTCTGGCGGGCGAGCCCGGCCAGATGCTTCAGAGGCTTGTTGAAGCAAAGTGAATCAAAAGATTTTGCGATAGATATGGCAGTATGGCGTTTTCGCCTCGTGGAAATAATATTTCTGGTGGTAGTTTTCGGCACTCCAGAAAGTCGCTGTTGGTCGAAGTTGTGTGGCCACCGAATAACCTTTCGTGCGCAGGCTTTCGATCACCTTTTCGGCCATTAGGCGCTCTTGTTCGCTCGCGACAAAAATAGCTGACAAATACTGGGGGCCGATGTCCGGACCCTGACCATCAGTTTGACTGAAATCATGGGTTTCAAAAAAGAGATGGCAGAGTTTTTCAAAACTGATCTGTGAGGGATTATATACAACCTCGCAGCATTCCAGATGCCCTGTCGTGCCATTACAAACGGCTTTGTAGGAGGGATTCTCTACATGCCCTCCTGCGAATCCTACTTTTGTGGATAGAACTCCCGGACAACGCGCAAAATGATATTCGGTGCCCCAGAAGCATCCCGATGCAAACAGCGCCACAGCTGTGGGCTGGTTTTCAGTGGGCCTGAACACCAAACTAATCGAGTTCACGCAATGGCGAATGTTCTTTGGCGTGAAACCTTCACCCGCGAACACGTGTCCCAGATGTCCATTGCAGTTGGCGCATACAATTTCAGTGCGGCGACCATCTGGGTCAGGGATTTTTTTCACCCGTCCTGGGATTTCATCGTCGAAACTCGGCCATCCACAGTGCGATGGAAACTTGTCTTCGGAGCGGTAAAGCGCTGTTTCGCATTTCTTGCAGTGGTAGTGCCCGGGCGAATTGGTGTTGCAATACTCGCCTGAGAACGGCTTTTCTGTGCCCTTCTGTTCGATCACCCATTGTTCAAAGACAGACAGTTCTCGATGTTTTTGATTGCTCATTATGATGCTCGCTGAAAATCGGATTTGTTTTCCCCGGGCACCTTGACCTCGTAGAGGGTGACCATGGCGCTCCGCCCTTTGACACGCACGGAGTCGAGCATATTGATGCTGAACTCCCGGCTCTCCGCGGCAGACATATGCTGCAAAGTGTCTTCGCTGACAATAATTCTTGCTGAATATTTCTTGGTGAGGTTCTCGAGCCTTGAGGCCAGATTCACCGAGTCGGACATAACGGTGCTCGACAGGCGTTCAGCGTAGCCGACAATGCCCAAAACCATGGGGCCGTAGTGAATTCCAGTTCCCACGGCGACCTCTTGATTGATGAGGCCCAACCAGCGGTCGTTGAAGTTGCGCAAAGCAATTTGAATATCAATTGCGCATCTGACTGCGTGGGCGGGAGACTCAGGAAAAAGTGCCATGATGGCATCACCGATGTACTTGTCTATGAATCCGCCATGATGTTTGATGACCGGGGCTATCTGGGTCAAAAAGCTGTTGATGAACTCGAAGTTCTGCGAGGGGGTCATCCCTTCTGATATTTGTGTGAAGTTACGGATGTCGGTGAACATCACGGCCATGCGCAGTTCTATGTGGTCGCCCAGATTAAAATCAATCAGGCTTTTTGACTTGAGCAATCGCAGGAAATCGTGTGGTACAAAGCGCAGAGATGCTTGGTGCATTTTTTCCAGATCAGAGGCAGACTCCTGCTTTTCGAGATTCACTGCCAAGGCGCTGGCCATGGTTGAAATGATATAGTCTTCTTCTTCGCTCAGGTTCTCTTGTTCAACCCCTTCAAAACGCAGCAACCCTTTGTATGATGTGGTTCCGTGCAAAGGAATATAAAGTGTGTTGTGCGCCAGGGTAATGTGGTTTTGAATCTGATTGGTGTCCCAGTGGTTGCTTTCAATATATTCAACGTTGGCATGTGCAGTCGAAGGAAGAGTTTCACGTATGCCTTTGACAATGGAATCGACAGATTCAAGGGGAGTCACGGTACGTTGCAGGCTCAGAATCCCTGAGAACAACGATTCGAGCCTTGCTTTCATGCTTCTGCCGTACTTCATTGTCGATGAAGTGCGCACGCCAAGAAAGAATGCGATCAGTGCGGTCTGGCTGGGCAAAAAGAGTAGGTCTTCCCATTTCAAGGTTTTCATGGTCGGGTTAACCAGCTCTCGAACGTTCGACATGCCAAAGATCAACAGCGGCAGAGCTGCGCAAGCGATACGAATGTAATAACTGGCCGTGCCAAAATCATCGTGGGCCTGATTGAATCCCGAGTATTGTGATGAATTCATTCCGTCGAAACGGCTCTGGCGCTGAAAGAATCCAATGGCCATAAGCACGAGTCCGAGGGTCGCAGCTATCGCGTCACGGAAATAGTGCGATTTGACGAGAAAAGCTTGGGGCGATTGTTTTGAAATCGCATAGGCGGCAAGGAAAATGACTGCAGCAAAGGTTGAGGCAAGAATCGAGCCTTGAATGCTCCAGGAAGTTCCAGAGCTGACACTATATGCATAGCGCAACAACAGTGTCAGAACCACACCCTCCAAGAGCACGCATATAATACTCAAGAACGAAATGGTCGCACCTGATATCAAATGCGCCTGCTGCAAACCAATGACACACAGAGCGTAAATGAACATTGCGAGCGAGTAGTCTGCCAATGTGTTGAGGATTGTATCGTTCTTGAATACGAAACGGAATGCAATCACGAAAATGGGCATCAAAAGTGCAATTAGATTCCAGAGGACAACTGAAGAATGGGTTAGGTTGTCGAGCGACATAACTTCATGAAGGTACTGATTTTCAACGAGCAGAAATGGCCAACGTGATGGCCCCATCTCCCCTGATGGACCAACGGTAATGTAGTAATCGAGTTTGCCGTTCTGAGGCATCTCCTTGACTTCCGAGGTCGAGGTCTGTGTGAAACATGTGAGTTTGTCAGGTGCTGCACGGACGTCGAAATCTTCGCCACCCGGCGTTTTGGTCACGCATTCAAAGCTGCCCAATTGCACGCGAAGAGCCTGCAGTGAAGGCTCGCCCGCCAAGGACTCTGGCGTGCGTTGTGAGAGCCACATTTTTTCATGTTCGGAAAGCGAATAAACGAGATGCAGGTGAGTAGGCCGTTCACTCATACGGTTGAGCGATGCCTTGAGCTCCGGAGTAAAGGGTAAGGTGATTTTTGCCTTTCGTTCTGCCCTACCTGGGCTCGTTTCGACTGCAAGACTTTTGCAGTTGTTGAAATCTGCATAGTAGCTGGGACAGTTGTATGCCCGTAAAGTCCACTCACGCAGTGGAATCGCTTTCTTTTGTGCGACTAATGTATTGAGGCGGTCGCCGGTGTCAAAGTAACGCGAAACCATGCCGAAGGTTCCGGCGAGGCAGAGCATCCCGAGGAGCCACAATATTCCAAGCACCCCGTTTTGAGAGCGTTTGGGCTGCTCCTCCTGCTCTTCATAGTCAGGATGCATTGACTGTGGGATATCGCCCATTTCCATCCGTGGAATGCCTCAGCCGTGTCTAAAATATTTCTCACCAGAGGCGTTATCGACACGCACCCGAGGATCTGGGCTGAACAACTTGCCCACCGGTGCTGGGAATGACAGCCAATCCACCTGAAACGGGCTGATCGTTGACGGCACTGACCATAAAAGTAGGAAAGAGTCCAAATAAGCTGATGGTCGTGCCGCTGTCTCCCGGTCCTAGGGCATACATTCCGGAACTTTCGTTGAAGCCGTCGTTCGGGTAGGCGCGGCGCCCGAGACTATCCTTAAGTCTTTGTGGGTACCAACGCGGGATCGTTGTCAGAACATTCAAGTGCGCAAATATCGAAGGTAAGGCTTTTGCGAAAACCCGGGGAGTTGGAGTTTCGCCTACCATTTCTTGGGTGACAAGATCATTAAACAATGGGCCTGCCGGATCGAACATGGCCAAGCGTCCGGTGCTCGGGGCGAATTCAGAGGGATAGCGATTTTTGTAGTGAGTAAGAAATTCACGATTGAGTAACTTCAATTGGCAGTATTCGTTGAGTTCTGCGGTTCGCTTCACAGACTGCCTCTGGCAGTAGCTGACCTCCACATGCCCCTCGGCTGTCAAGTAAGAGGTTATTTCATGCTGATATTGAGCATTACTTGGTGCAATAAATTTTTGGAGAGAAAGCTGAACAGGTCGTCCCGTTTCGATTAGGGTCTTGCTGGGTAAGTTCGGTAAGCGAGAGTCAGCGGACTCTGGAATGGTGTCGGAGGCAATAAAACTCACGTTTGTGTCTCTTAGGAATTGAAATATCCCTGCAGCTTTACTGTATCCGGTGAACATCAAAGGACTCGTTGCATTGATGCAACGTATCATCAGATATCTTGCCGCGAAATTCAGATAATATTTGTAGGAATCGGCCCTAGGAAATCCTGCGTTTACAAGAACCTTGGCACTGTTGCTGAGAGTGTCGTAAACGGCACTGACGTCGACAGCCCCGGGATTGTCTCTGTTCTTCGAAGCAGTCGTCAGTGAGCACCTTAGCTCTAGGTCAGGGCTGATTGAGTCCACAGTTAAACTGTCGTAGAATTTTGTGACATCTGCATATTCTGATTCCATGCTATCAAGTATTTTACCCATCCGAATGAAAACGCTTCTGTCATTTTGAGTCGATCTGCGTGCGAGCTCCGTGTTGGTCGTGCCATCGGTGGTTGTTCCGTCGCGGAGCTGTGCAAGTGGAAGGAGCAAGCTCTGTTTGTGGTTCTGTCGATATTTTTCCAGATTCATGATCGTGCTCGCCATAGCCATGCGAATACTTGATACGACGTTGAGATGAGCCTTAGCTGCGTAGATCCGATAGGCTTCGCCTTCAGGGGGACAAGCACCCATTTCCGAATCTATTTCCAACTTTCTGTTTCCGTTTATCATTGGCGTGCCATCCAGACACACTGATTCGCTGCCGTCAATTTGTTCGAAATTAAAGCCTCGCATTTTGCATTCCGTTTCTTGCAAAATCGGCTTTAATATTTCAGCAACCGCTGGTGCAAAGCTACCTTGACCTCCAGTCAAGGCAATTTTCGGAAAAAGTTTGCGGGTCACGTCTTCAACTCCGGCATGATGCTCAGGCCGGAAGTCAAATCTTGCCATTCGCGCAGCTGAAAATGCATTCATGGGGGCGGTGGTCATGAGTCCAGGATATTGGGTTAGCCAAGGTGTGCAGGTGGAAGGTAATTTCAACTTGTCTGCGACGAATTGGCTACGCGCGGGCTCTTGAAGTTGCTCGAGCTCTGAGTACTTCATGTCGGGTGTCAATTCAGAGATAAGCTCGCCAATGCTCATGCTTGGGCTTCTGAATACCTTTTCCATCTTCATTAACAAGTTGCTGGCATCAGTTGTCTGTTTTGTGAATATTTCCGTTGTAAGGGCTTTCTGCGCTGCCGACAATTCACCTGTGAATTTTATCGGAACAACAACGAAATCCGTCTGTGAAATACATGTTTTGTTGCGACCACTGCTCAACAGACTTCGCCGAAATGGCTCTTTCATGTAGCCACTCTGGCCTTGGTAGAAGCGTGCAAATGATACGAGGTCGGTGACCGATTCGCGAGCATTGGAAGTACTTTCATCCAGCCGCTGAAGCAGTTTTTCCGGCGCCCCACAAACATCCAGAGCAAGCTCGTCGAGAATGACGGATGTCTTGCTGAATTCACGGCCAACTACAAATCGGTAGGTGTCTGCCTGCAGGGCATCGACCTTTTTGAAAAATTGAGAATAGATTTCCTGACCAGAGAACTTGTATTCAAATTCAACTGGAGCGCCGTTGCTTGCGAACATTATGAGTTTTTGGGGCGAAGTGAGCAGTGATTTGTAAAGATGATAGCGCTCAAGAGGGTTGCTCAAAATAGACTTCGCGGGTTCTTTCCTCAGACTTTCGTTGTTTTCGAACTGATTTTTATCACGGGGATCCCAGATGCGAAAAAAGCAGTGGTTCGAAGAGTGGAGCTCCATTGTTTCGGTGTTGTTCTCAATTTGAAATTTGAGATTATTGAAATCGATGGGGCGTGGTGGCTCGCGTCCATCCTTTGTGGTGACATCGAGCTTGTGCATCAGCCTTGCATTGCAACGCGATTCAATCGTTATTTTGTTCGAAGTGGCCTTGAAGAGGAGAATTGCGGCGGCTGGGTCGCGCGTCTCCCCGGCTTTCATCCCTGCCTGTTGTCCGGCGCTTCCGCCATCATAAACAGCATTAGTTTTTGAGCAGAGCTTCTGTGTTGGGCGCGACGAACCGCAGGCGACCAAGAGCAGCGCGCCTCCAAACAACAAGCCGTGTCCACGAAAAAGCATGCCCGACACCCCGCCAAACTTCTTAGATAGGTATCGGAGCGAAGGTTTTTGATCTTGATTCAGGGTTCGCGCAGACGGAATAAAACCCTTTGAATATCCGCCACTAACATTCCATGGGAAGGGGGCTCCGCCGGGGTCGGTAGTGCATCGGCAGGAACATCCATCAAATCAGAGAGAAGTTTTTCGGGGGATGCACTACAACTCAGGGCCTTCATGGTCGCGACGAAGCAGTCTTTTTCTTGGAATTTTAGGGGTATAATATAACCTTTTCGGATGAGGCGTTCGTGGTGAAGTTGGGATTCTTCGGCCGAGACATTCAAAATTGCGCTGATGTCCGCCTCCGTCAGTGGTGTGTTTTGCTTTCTGAAACTCTCAATGTGAAATTCCAACAGGCGGACGCAATTCAGAATCGTTTCCGACGGGAGCAGCCATGGTTCCTTTTTGAGCTCAGTGCTTTTGCTTTCAAGGTATTTGTCGACCGATGCGCACAAGCACGCCCCAAACAATATTCCTAACCAAACCAAACGCACCCAAATGAGAAAAACCAGCACGAGAAGGGGCAGACTTCCATAAATTTTGAGGTTAATCCGGTTCGAAAAGACGAAAGAGGCGTATTGGACATTGATGGTCGCGAGTAATTGGAAGATCAGGTGTGTGATTAGTGCACCCCAAAACACTGCTTTAAGCCGGGGCTTCTTCTCTGGTAGCACAACAAACAATGCACCGAAGCCCACAATTTGAACCAGATGTCCGACCAAGTAGCGCAGATAATCTAGTATCCCGAAGTGTGAAAGCATTCCCATGGAGGACTGCAGCGCATTCATGAGCTGCGACGACTTGGCTGTACTTAGGACAATCACAAATGGAAAGGCGGAGAGCATAACCCAATATCCACCAATTCGTCGGATCAGAGGGCGCTTAAGCTTTGCTTCGAAAATCCGGTTGAAGCTCGTTTCTATGTTCATCATCAATGCAAGAACCGTTGCCAACAGCGTTGCGAACGAAACTGCCCCGAGAGCGCCGGTTTCAAGATTTTTAACAAATCCGTCTACCAGTACATGCATCTGAGCCGCGATCGTCTCTGGAAAATTTCTGGCCAAAAAAGGTTTCAGCGTATTGTCGATGAACAATGTCAAGCCGCCAAACCATTTGAAGATGGTGAAGGCAATCGCCAGCAAAGGCACAAGGGATAAAATGAACGTGAACGAGAGCGCTTGAGAGTCCGCAAGAATGTTGTGACGCTGTGCTGCCTCGAGTGATTGATTCAGCATACGGGGCATAAGCCATCTCAGGTCATCGAGATGGGTTTCGGCAAGCTTTGTTCGCAGCAGTCGGTGCCAGTGTCGAGGGTGAGCAATTGCCATCGTCAGCTTCCAATTCAGTCATGCGAAAACGAACTCATCTCTGTTTTAACAGCTTGTTTTTTAAGCTGCCCGGAAAAAAAGTTCGGTGGGATTTCAGAGCGGCACAGAAACACCTGAAATGTCAGTTGCCTGACGCCTCGTAAAGGTTGTTGTTTCGCTAGCATGGAGCGATGACTTTCGCCTCAGGAGGCGCTGTGCTGCAGGGTAAACTTAAGGCTGTGTTGAAATGGTTTTCCTGGTTCTTGGCGGGTCTGTTGGGCTTGCTCGTTTTAAGCTTCTTCGCAATCAGATCTCCGTTTGTCGTCAACCGGATTCTTCCTCCTGTGCAGGAGGTCCTCGAGCGCGATTTCAATCTCAAGACAAAAATTTCCCAGCTTACAATCGACCCTTTTGCTCGTGTCTCTCTCTCGGGAGTTGAGGCGCAATGGAGCGATCCGAACCTCGGCAATGCCGAGATTAAGGTTGAAAATCTTCTTGTCCGTTTTTCGCTCTGGGAGATCCTCAACAGGCGTCTGCAGGTATCCGAGATTGATTTGGAAAATCCGCAAATCAAGGCCCAATTGACACTCACCGACAAATCCGAGGTCAAGCCACCGGAGAACCCACTTTCACTTTTGCGCAAGTTGGTGACGGAGCCACCCGTGGCATTGAATATTGATTCGGTTCGGGTGAAGGGTTTGAAGCTGGATATCGGCGTAAAACAGGGCATAAAGAACATTCAGCTCTTCGCGGCTCCGATCGACCTGAACACTGAGTTGCATGTGGTTCCCAAGAAGATTGAGGCTGCTTTGAGTTTTTCAGTTGGTTCAACTGAATTGGCGTCTGAGAGCAAGGGGGCAGTGAGATTCAATGCCACCAACTTGGCCCCATCAGCACCGCTGATAGCACTTGAACTTCCCGTGTCCACTGGTCTTGCAACAAGCATTGTTCTTTCGTTCGAGGATGCCAAAAATCCATTCATCGCCCTTGGCGGTTTGCAGTTCGGTTTTGAGGGAGAACGTGTTCAGCTCAACAGCCGACTCGAGAAAGCGGGGCAGCTTAAAATCGATGCAGGAAAAATTGACCTCGATGTTGAGAAGCCTGATGAGACTCGCTTTGAGCTTTCTTCGCTTTTTGCTCTTGAGAATGAAAGTGGAGAGGCTTTTGTCAAAAAGCTTCCTGAGGTGCTATTTAAATCAATTTCCGGATTCGCACTTAAGCTGAAAAATTCAGTCGAACTCGAGAATATTAAAGTCCAGGCTAAGCTGCCCTCAGCGAGAATGGACGTTGGTTTGAAATTCGATTTGATTGCACCGGTCGACTTCTCATTCGGTACTCAAGGCATAGAGCTTGGCACTCGCGAAAGAGCACTGTCTCTGGCCCTCTCAGATTTACGTTTGCAAGGTCAGTTTTTTTCTGCACTAAACCAACAAGTCAAATTCAACCAGCTTGTGGGCACCAGGGTTGAGACACCTTTGCGCGTAGCACTATCGACACCGAAGTTTGCAAGTTTGAGTCGGCCTCTTGAAGGTATGCGTCTAGACAAACTTGTGATCGAGCCGAGGTTGATACTTGGTGCAAACAACCCGCAGTTTTTGAA
The DNA here is from genome assembly GCA_044376655.1 of Silvanigrellaceae bacterium. Taxonomy (GTDB): domain Bacteria; phylum Bdellovibrionota_B; class Oligoflexia; order Silvanigrellales; family Silvanigrellaceae; genus RFOM01. Next base: position 12,225 of record JBILKQ010000012.1, on the reverse strand, counting down.
GGCAAGAGTAGAGCTCGCCCAGTTGGCGAGCGGTGATCTCAAACTGGAATCATCTCTCGCAGTGGTCATGAAAGATTTCATTTTGAAGATTTTGCCGCAACTCAAAGCTCTGCCCGAAAATTTGGGTTGGCTTGACGCGAATGCGGATGTCTCTATGAAGGCCGCCACTTCATGGAGTGACCTTCAGAAATTTGTTGATTCCGGAAAGAAGGAACCCAAGAGTCTCGAACTTAAGTATGCAGTTGAACTCAAACAGACCTCGCTTCCTCCAAAAGGTTCGCCCACCGCTCTCCAGCTGCCTGGAGGACTTCAAATCCGCGGTGACATGCGGGTTATTGCTCCTGTTCAACTGAAGAGTGCGCAGGTGAATACTCAGGTCGAGTGGAACAAGCAGCCGCTTTTGAGCAATAGATTGACTGTCGAAAATGGCATTGGAAAACTTGGATTGCGGGGTGAGACACAGATTCACGCTCTTCTCCGCTTGCGCAAGCTGACGCCCTTGGCCGACGCTTTGGGTATGGTTGGCGGTAGCAAGATTGATCTCACCTGGACAGTGCAGTTGCCGCACAATGCGAAGAGCATTCTTGCTGCGCAGTTGCCTCCTCCTCTTCTGCTCAACGCTGATGTTGGTGTCAACGCGAAGTTGCAGTTCATAGAAAAACCGTTGAAGCCCCTGTTTGAGGACCACATGTTGACTCTTGATGGTCCCCTCACGGCAGGAGTGAATGCCGTGCTGCGAAGAGGCCAGGCGAAGGTTGCGGTGAAATACGATATACCGCGGGTCGGAACGGCCAAACTGGCTGTGGTCGAAAAACTCAGCGGGCGTCTGGACGTAGAAGCGAGGACCGATCTGAGCAGCGGTGTCACAGCAGCGATCCAGGCCGACCTGCGGGAGTTGACACCAGCGAAGCTTTTCGAACTGCCGCAAGATGTCTTCCCATATCTGAAGGACATAACTGCGAAAGTGAGGTTAAAAACAGATATCAAAAATCGTATCGACCTCGAAAGAGTAGATGTGAGCGCAGGAAGTGGGAAATTCATTGCAAGCTTGCGTGGTGGCACAGATCTCAAGGGCACCAACAGCCGTTTCGATGGTCAGTTGATGGTGAAACCACCAGAGCTGTTCCGTTATGGAATCCGGGCACAGGACAGGGTGAATCTTGATGGCCTTATTCGCGTAAATTGGGAGCTTACCCAAAGGGAGCAAAAGTCTCTGCGTTTGCGAGGTAACGTCAATCTCGACAATTTTTCTGCGCAGCACAAGTTCGGAGGGCTGCGCAGGGTTTCGGGACGGATACCTTTCCACCAGGATCTCGAATTGCCCAACTTCAAAAGTTTGCGTTGGGCCTACCTGATTCGCGACAACCCCTTCAAGCGCGTAGATACATCCAAATTTGTGCCGCTGACCCTGGATGATTCGTTGCTCACGGTGGTCGAGGTGAATGTCCTGGAGCGTAAGTTTGGTCCCCTGCGCGCGCGTCTCTCTCTCCTTCAGAATATGCTCACCATCGATAAACTAGATGCAGATATTTTTGATGGCGTTTTGGCAGGCCAGGGGTTTGTCGATATCCAGCCCTCTCGATTCGTGGCCGGCCTGCAGGGGCGGGTTACCAAACTCAACACGGCACTTCTTTCGAACAAGCCCGAAAAAGTGGCTCCTGCTCCACTCAGTGCACGACTTGCTTTGGTTACGGATTTGTCGAAAGCTCTGATTGAAGGACGAGTAGATGTGACCGAAATTGGAAAGAATCAGTTACTTGCTCTCATAGATGTACTCGATCCGTCGGGTGCGGATGCATTGCTCAACAAAGCCCGTTTGGCACTCTCTGTTGGATACCCGCGCTATGTTGGAATGCAAATGCAGCAAGGATTTTTGGATCTCGATATTGTTCTCGGTGGGGTGCTTGAGCAGCAGTTTAAAATCAGTAACCTTCCTCTCACTCCTATTGTAAATGCAAAGACACAGGATTTGGTCAAAACGATTCGTGAGGTACCCATTCAATGAAAATTTCAGTCTTGCTGCTTTCGTGCTTGGCTTTATCATTTGTTGCCTGTGTTCCGACGATTGTCGTCATCGACAGAACAACCCTCATTGAGGAAGAGAGCTCAGGCGACTGGCCAGATCTGGACAAAGCTACCTCTCAAAAAGCTGTCGACTTTCGTCCCAATGTCTTGCCCCCCTCGGCAACAGATAAGCGCAAAGAGCGCGCCTATCAGGTGATCGATGGCGACTATTCGCTCTCTACTCCAAGCAAGCGGTGAGGTTGTTCTCCATGATAAATATTGATGCAGTCTCATCGAGCTGCACTCGCACAGTGCTGCGTACCTTCTCGCTCGCGTCAATTCTCTCTCTCGTGGCTGGGACGGGCACGGCATTGGCGGCGGCTGAAGTGCGCATGCCTCGTTTGGAAAATCTTGAGAAGCTGACGGTTGGTCCAGACAACCACTTTCAAGTGGCTATCGCTCCCTCTGAGGAGAGAATTTATTTTACCCGCAGCCGAAATCTTGCAACACGTTTGTTTTGGCGAGGCCTGAAGGGCTTTCAAGCGTTGGGTAAGGTTGAACCGTTTGTCAAAGCAGAGTTCGACACGAAAGACCCGGCCCTGAGTCCAGACGGCAATCGCATCGCCTATACGTCGTACGAGTCGCAGGCGCGCGGTGATGTTTGTGTTCAGAATATTTCAGACGGCAAAGGGACTCCTTTTGTCTGTGCCGAGGAAAAGGCGGCTTCTGAACAGCCCTTTTGGCTTGGCAACCAAAGGATTGCCTTTATTCGCAGACCGTCGGGCTCAAACACCGCCCAGTTGGTGAGTTTCGACCTCAACACGCGCGAAAAGAAGGTGCTGTTCGAAGACCAGATTCTTTCTGCGCATGCTGATGCTTCGTCACGATGGATTGTTTACTCATCAGTGCTGAGTCAATCCGACTCTGAAAACAACATTGAAAGAGGATTCAAGGTCTTTCGCATCAGTGACCAACGGACCTGGCCCTTGAAGTTAGGGCTTCCTGGATTGCCTGGCTTCCCTCGCTTCGATGAAGCTGCTGAGTTTGTCTACTTTGCGCAATTTTCAAACGATACCAACGCCGATTCCCGTATTGACGGCAACGACAACGGGCTTCTTTACCGCATTCCGGTTTCACAAATTGAACAGAGCAACACTCTGATTCTGCCGGAACAGCTCACGACTGCAGAGCAGAACTGCAATTTTCCAGCTCCCGGCAAAACTCATCTCTACATGACCTGTGCCTTCGAGGGTTCACTTGATGTCTATCGTCTTCCCAAGACAGGCCTGGTGCCCATGCAGTGGACAGAGAAGAATCTTCTCGATGCCTATCGAACGAGTCGCAATGTCGCCGAGCGGACGTTGATCATCAATACATTGCGACATCGCTTCGAGGCGTATCGCAATATTGACTCATTTGAAAAGATTTTAAGCCAACATATTCTCACTGCCGAATATCAGGCAGCGTTGTATTACCTTGACTTTGTCGAGGCGTCTGCACCTGCAGCAGAAAAGGAAGGTTATAAAGTTCTGCGTAATCTCCTTGAGGTACTACAGTATCGTGCGCGAGAGCGCCTCGATCAAATCTCACCTGAATTTGTGCAGTTGCTAGCGGAAAAGCGAAGCTCCTTTGAAAAGGTGAAGGGGCGTTATCATTCATTGGCACAGGTCTCTTTAGGGTTCGTTGAGCTTTCTTTGCGAAGAAACAACGAGGCAATGGCTCGCTTCAATGCCATGAAGCTCCCGCTGCTCAAAAGTTCTATGGAGCAGCATCTGTATTTGATTTTGGCAAAGAATTCGCTCGACCAGAATCTTCTTCCCGTGAAATCTTGGATTGAGACAGTTGTGAAGGTCTCTGAAATGCAGGTTGTTTCTTTTGAATCAAGTGCATTTTTGGGCGCGCAGCTGTTACAAAAGATCTCTGAAATTTACAAATCCCCCAACGAGCGTCTTCAGTACTTGAGCCAGTTGCGCACCAAGGTGAAGGCCGATGGAGTTCTTGGGTATCTTTTTCGCTCTCAGGAAATTTTGCTGAATGTGGCCCTTGGAAAGAACGACGCGGAGGAGGACAAATTCTTTGCTGAGTTCAACAAGATTCTTGGTCAGGTTGGAGATAAATACTTTTTGCGTCGGGTTGTCTCAACTCAGGGGGTTCTGACCCTTGCTGAATTCAACAAAACCCGGGTCATGGCTTTCATCGATTCGAACTGGTTAAGCGGTGCTAAGGTGGCCGACACCGAATACATGATGGCCCGCGAGCAATATGTCAGCGTCACTCTTGATGAGGGCTATGCGTTTTGGTCACAGGGCAAGACCAAGCCCGCTTCACAAGTGTTCTATTCTGCAGTGCGTCTCACCGATGATCAGGAGTCGCATTTAGCTTATGTGACAACGCTTCTCCAGGAGGGCAACCGCAAACTCTTGGATGAGCGGTATGAGAGTCTTAGGAAGGCCGCATTCACTTCAGCCAATGTTGATTTCGCTAAAGCTGTGATTGCTCTGTTCGATGACATGGAGCGCAAAGAGTTGGCTGAGACAAAGCTCCTCGATGATGCAGAGAAAATTCTCACAAATCTAAAAGACGACGGCTCGCGTCCAGCGGGCAAGCATCTGTTGCTTGGTTACATCGCTCATCAGAAGATGCTCCGCAAAATGAAGGGTTTCACTTTCGACGAAGAGCTTTCGCAGACCGCCCACCATCAGTACATGATTGCCCTTGATTTGGCGCGTCGGAGCACACGCCTGACAGGAAGAGTGTTGTTGAATTTGGGTATGCTTCATCTGCAGACAGGTAATCATGGTCTGGCTTCAGGCTTTTTTGCGGCACGTGAGAAAATCGGCTTCGAAGACGACAACTCACGCTTGTCATACCTGCATCATTTCTCCAAAGCTCTTTATCGGAACGGCGAGTTCCCCAGGGCTGCGGAGGTCTCCACACAGGGACTTGAACTGGCGCGCAAGCTAAAGAAAGAGCAGGAGCAGCTCAATGGCTGGATGGAGCGCACAGCGTTCTACAACTCACAAGCCGGCCGATTCAGCGACGCCGTTTCCCTCTATCGACAATTGCTGGGTCAGCTCGGCAATCGCACAGATGAGAACACCATCAAGGCGCAGTTCATGACAGGTTGGTCTCTTTGGCACGCGGGCGAACGTAAACGGGCCTCAGAGCATTTCGACAAGGTTCTTTTACTGGCTGATAAACTCAAAACCCGCAGGGGGCAGGGCATCCCCGGCGATGTTATCGATTTCCATCCGGATCGCTACAAGGCGCTTTCCTACGGTTTTCTTGTTCAACTGGGCAACACTCCTGCTGCGCGCATCCCGCTCCGGGCTGAACGGATCAAGATTCTTTCCGGTTGGGAAGATGAGCTGAAGTCGTATGCTCTGAGCCAAGAGAACTGGGCTCGTTTCACCTTGAAGGATTGTTCAGCTCAGGCGACAGATCTCTGGCTTGCAGGCGACCATTCCAAATCCAAATCTCAGCTTGAAAAATGTTTGGACCAGGTTGCCGAGTACGCAGACGATGCAGATCAGAGCGCAGATGAGGTTGTTCTTGAAACCTTGCGCACAGCTTGGATGCTGACTAGCCGGCTTGCAGCCAAGAATGTTGCGCTGTCTGAGGCCGCTCAAGAGAAATATTTCAATTTAAGCCGCCGCGCTCTTTCCACTCTGGATACTCTCGCCGGCGCGAGCCGTCCGATGGCCAATCGTTGGCTGCGCCTCCGTGCGGAGAATCTCGCAGCAAGGCATGTTTTTTTGAAATCCAATCAGCGTGATTTTGTTACGCGCAGCGATTTTGATGCACAATTGGGGAAATTGGCGGTCTCTGACCGCATCGAACTCCTCAGTGCTGAGGAGCGCATCGAGTTTGCGCGTCAGGTTGAGTTGGTGAAAACGAGAGTCTCGCAGTTGGCCAGGGAGAAATAAAAAGATGTTTGGTCGAGTTAAAATCGGTGGATTGTTTTCTCTCGCAGCATGTGTTGTTTCTTTATTGATTGTTTCTTGCAGTGACAAAAAAGAAGATTCGCCTCCGCCTCCTGATCTCACGAAGTTTTCGGGGATCTATGAGAGCTACTTGAAAAGTTGTGGTGAATGTCATGAGCCCGGCAACGTGGCCTATACGCAAAAGGTGGGTAACCTCGACATGTCGTCCGAGGAGGCTGCTTACACATCCTTGCTGAAATCGATTGACGTGAAACGGCAATTGGGTGCCGACTGTGCGCAACGCAATTACGTTAAAGCGGGAAATCCCAGCGAGTCGTATTTGTATGCGATCATGGACATTTCCACACGTGAAACGTTTGCTACCGGTAGCAATTCGCTCTGCGCTCCACTTTTGCATGTCGCTGAATTCGACAGCTCGGGTGCTAATGTTGGTGGGCCAGCAAACAAGCCAACTGCTGAGCAAAAAGAAGCCATTCGCTCCTGGATCGAAAAAGGCGCACCTCGAAACTGAGAAGCGCATTTAATGAGGGCTTGCTTTAGAGTGCGGGACTATCGAAAAGCGAAATTAATTGCTGCTCGGTGGAAAATTTCCGCACTCCTTCTCAGTCTCTTCCGATTTACCCCGTCGTTTTAAGAAAAGATACAATCTTAATCGTGGCTTCCAGTGAATGTTCTGTCTTTGCCAGAGTCATGAGTGAAGCGCTTTGTTGCCTATGCTACCTCCCGCACACCTTAATCCGAGGGAGGGATTGCAATGCCGATTAAAATTTCTTTGTTAGTGGCTCTTCTTGGTACTCTTGCAGTGTCATGCGACCGCAAGGAAAGCAGTAATGAGGCTTCACAAAGACCAACAGCCGAGTCACCAGTGAGCGCTGAACCAAGTGCAGATCAAAATCTAAGCATCCCGCGGCAGGAACAAGTGCCAAATCAACCTTTGAATGATTCGACACGAGATTCTGAGGCAACCTACACTGCAGCCGAGGTTGCTTTGCACAGCAGCAAGACCGACTGTTGGATCATCATTGAAGATTCCGTCTACGACATAACGAACTTCTTCGAAGATCACCCAGGCGGAGAGGCTCCAGTTCGGTTTTGCGGTAAAGACGCCACGGCCGTGTTTTCCCGAATTCACGCAGGTTCTGCGGATGCCAGCACCATGAGCCAAAATTATCGAATCGGTCGGTTGATTCGCTGAAAATGATAAACCCGTCTGAGTTCAGACGGGTTAACCTGGATTAATCTGTGTCAATTTCAGCTTGGCCTCTCTTGTTAGGCCAAGCCTCCTCATTCAGCTTCAGTAGCGCTCCAGGAATTTTGTGAACTTGCCATAGAGATGGCTCGAAGAGTGTTTAGGCTGTCCGTAGGGGCTCCCTGGGAACGAAGCCCATTGCCCCGAAACGCAATACGCAGCGCGAGAAAAAGTTTCGGGACCATTGATGTTGACCACGTGATTGTAGCAGCCCACATCCTTTATCAGCTGCACCGTTGCTTTGTCCTGGCTGGCGGGAGAGAAGTCGGTCAGGCCAAGCTTCCTGCGCATTGCATCCCATGTGGTGGAGAGGAATTGATAGCGGCCAGCAGCGTCGGAACAGAGTCCGTATGAGCATTGGATTTGGCGCGGATGAGCAGCATAGCTGTAGAACACCTTGTGCGTATACATGTAGTCGTAACGGTCACCCGTTCCTTCAGCGTAGGCAATTGTGTCGAGAAATGCGCTCACGTTCGCAGAAAAAAGAAGCTTTGCAGAGCTCTTACTAACGTGTTCTCTAAAAATATAGCCCTTGCTGAATCCGCAGCCGGGGAGCATTTCTTTCGTGTTGACGACGAAATGCGAGCCTTGCGGAATCGGGTCACTCTGCAGCAGAACTTTTGTGCCGGCAGCAATGTTGCATTTCTCGCTACCTGTATCGAGTTTGGAAGAGTCGTCGGTTGTTTTTTTCAAAAATGTGTTGCTGCCACCAATGAGCACAAAGGCGGGTTCGTTGTCAGGGGTGGTTAGGGTGGAGGCGGTCTCCTCTTGAGCTTGGCCGCAAGCTGCAAGCAAAAATGGAACTGTTGTCAGTGTTGTGAGTACGGACAGATGTTTCATTGCGCCCTCCCGTGAGGCTGAGAAACAGGAGCCTCTGGGTGGGACAAAGCAACACTGATGCCAAATTCAATTGCCCAAAGAATCAGGATTATTTCTGGATTATAGCTGTTTAAAGTTTAGACAGTGGCGTTAGGTGGGTGGGGTGCATTTTACTTCCATCGCTTCATCGCCTTCATTGAGTATTATCTCCATTGTCGGGATGTAATACTCAAAAGCACTCCCCAGCACTCCAGGTAGCGCCGACGGGGCTGTTATTTTTACGAATGGGTAGTAGGTGCCGCTAGCCAGTGTGAACGGCGTTTCTGCAATCAGAAAAGTATTATTGGTATTGGTTTTCAGATTCATGGGAAGTGTGGGGAGTTTGTTGCCGCTCTTGTCCTCGGTTTTGGGATTGCCGTTTTCGTCACGCAGGGCAAGGGTGACGTTGAACTCTTTAAGATCTGCAGCTTTGCCTGGCTCAAGTGTCAAGCTGACCTGCAGTCCGGCGAGACTCGTTGTGTTCAAGGGGCAGATACGAGTCAGCTCTGAACTCTTCAATATGTTTTTTGGCTCTAGAGTTGTGACAAACGTTTTCCGAGCTCCGTTTGTGAGTTTTGCGGTTGCAAAAATCAGCTGCTCCTTGAATGTTTCGGGTTCCCCTTCCTTCAATGTGAATTGCGCCGACCAATTGCCATCGGAGGCAATCAGATCACCGGAATTGCCGTCGTCGCGCATTTTCCAGTCAAACGGTGGACTATCTTTTGAAGATGTATTGAGAAGTGTTTTGACCGTCGTGAGTTGGACCGATTCCACAAGGCCACTTGGCAGCTTAAGGGAACATAAGAATTTTGTGAGGTAAACAGCCTTCGTTTCGTCCCAGCTCGTCATACTTGCGGGTGCTGGAGTGCGTAGAAAATTGCATTTGAAGAAGCCCATTTTGGGGATTCCATAGGCATAGTTGTAAGCGCTCGCGATAGTCGAATCTTGAACTTTTGCGTCCTTGTTTTTGTATGTGAATGCATCAAATATGTTGAATTTGATGTTGGATTCTTCGGTTCCGCTACGGTCACCATCCACGTCTGTGTCAATGATATTTGGAATACCATCTTCGTCGATGTCTGGATTTGCGGAGAAAGTGGTTGTGAATTCTTTCTCGAAGATTTTGTTCACGTTCTTCACGCCAATGTTGGACTGGAACTCAAGATCTGCTTGTTGGCTCGGAGCCATGATTTGATCTCTGACAACAATTGTACCGAGCTTGCCAAGGGTGTTGCTGAGTTTGAAGACCCTCTGCTCTTTCCCATCAGGCATCTTCTTTCCAAAATAAGCGCGCGGTTCAAAGCGGCTGTCCACCAAAATGCCGTAGTATTTTCCAGCTAACGGAACATTTTCTATAGTAAAGCTCGGGTCGCTTTCGGTCAGTTCTTTGGAGCTCAGATACACTTCGTTGGTGCTGGCATCCAGTAACATAAGCCGCCCACCCGCAAACGAACTGGTTCCAGGAGTCCAGTCGGCGAAGGCGCCCGTGACATTCACTGTGCTCGGAGTTTCATCGAGATATTCTACCGGAGCTCTGCCACACGATGAGCTGAGCAAAGTTGGAATCACCACCCCTGCGAGCAAGATCTTCAGCCAACTCCGCAATGAATTCTTCTTCATGGATCACCTCGACCGAGAGCGAGATCCATTCCGAGCTGAAGCTGCAAGCCCTGTGCGCGTAGAGGCTGAGAGTGAGTTTTGAATGAAGATTGCATCACGTATCCGCTGATACGTGCAATCAGACCCAGTGGTCCCATGTAGAGACCGCCAATGCCTCCGGTAAATGCGATGCGCCAACCCGACTTCTGCTCCAGGCGGTTTTGAGCAGCACTTTGCGCGGCAGCTGCAGTGTCTGATGTTCCCAACGTTGCCACGCCTGAGATAAAATAGTCCGCTTGTAGGCCAGCATCGAAGTCGACGGCAGGAGAGAGGTGTCGCACAAGGAAGATATCGGTACCAATACCCCAAGCACGCCATTCTGGTGCCTTGGATTCCTTGGCCAGTGCCGCAGCCCAGCTGTTTTTTGCCACGGTCTGTTCGTTCACGAGCGCGAAGCCCCAGCGCAGTGCTTGCGAATTGTTAAGAGCGCTTTCAATCGAGTGGCTGTAGCGAACCTGGGTGAGAGCACCGGTTGTGCTCCTCTGAGCTGCTGCAACAGGGTCGAGAGCAGTATTCCAATAGGGCGCCTCCAAATCAGCTGACGAAACGCCATATGTTGTCTGGAAATGCCAAGAAGAAGGTTTACTAGGCGGCGCAGGCAATATGCCGTTCGTACCGCTTTGGGTATCTGCCGCTCCCGAGGTGGATTTCTGTGCACTGGTGTTTTGACCGGTGCTCGCGGCACTCTGTGCTTGGGCAAAGCTGGGCAGGCACAATAGCGCAGTGCTCGCCGCACAAATGGTGCCGAGAAACTGAGTCTGTCGTTTGCCCGTGGTCGTCATCTTCACCTTCCGCGGAGTTCACCCTCCGATACGTTTCTTTATCGGTTGGGCGCTGCGGAAGTTGTGGTGTCAAAATTCTGTCGACTAGAGTTGTTTTTCACCTAAAGAGAGGGTTGGGACCATCGCCACCGTACCGATGGCCCCCGTGCCTGGTAAAGAGACCTGACAAACGAGCGTTTTTTTAAGCAGTTCCTCAAAGGGGATGGGGAACGATTGTTTTCTCGAACGTGTCGTAAAAGGCTTTGCCTCGATCCCGTTGCCGACAACTTCCGAGAGGATGATGGTGTCTCGGAAATCTTTTGTGTCCTCAATTGACCAACTGTGAACTAACCCACTCCTGAAACCCGCAGGGGCCGCGATGCGAGTGACACACTCAATGCTGCGGGTCTCGATATGGGCTTCAATACGGCCTTCTACCACCCAAACTCCAAGAGGAGGCAGAGGTGTTCCACTGAGAAAATAAACGGCAAACAAGAACAGAGCCTGCCAAGAATCTCGGAGAAAAATCTTCCTCCAAGAGGTCGGAGCCCAACGTATGACTCCTGCTTCGGCTTGTTTGATTTTGTCGGCGGCAAATGAACTGGAAATTTGCGCCACGAGGCAAACAAACAAAGCGAGCAAAGTGCTGTAGCCCAGAAGTCGTGGCATCCAAGTCACAACCGAGAGCGAAACAACTAGTGTGAGTGAAAGGGTAATGAGCAGCAGGCGGTACCATGAGACACGCCACAATTTGTCGTAAAGAGGATCCCAGAGCGTCGAAAGAGCCAGAGTTGTGATCAAAACCAACCAGCTCCAGAGCTCAGCTTTCCACAGAAGCGGAACTGCGAAGAATAAAATGTATTGGGCAGCGCTTTGCTGGCTCACCAGCTTCAGCCAGTCCAGAACTTTCGAGCGGCCGTGCGGGAAAACAACGCCAAGAAGGGCAACTGCCGCGAACAGTGCCGCAAAGAACAGGACCTTGTAGATTCCTGCAAGATCGTGACCAATCAAAAAAACAGAAAAAACTCCCCAGACCAGGGAGAGCCAGGGGATGTATTTCAAAGGTCGATACCTGCAGTGACGCTCGCGGCCCAATCCTGCTCACGACCTACCAGACGATCGAGATTTTCCCTCACACCGGAAGGTAGATTGCTCGCATTTTTGACTTCATCAATCACGCCCTTTGGAACCCCGCCACGGAACTCGCCCAGTCCACCGAATTTGGTGAGAGCAAATTCAAGCCGAGAACGGGTACTGATCGTGCGAGTGTAGCCCGCGCGCGCAAGCCAGCTGCGGTCGGTGAGGTTGGTGATTGCGGTAAAAAGGAGTGGATTGACGCTGAAATCGTTGCTCGGAATGATCACCAGGCTGGCGGCAGCGTAGCGGTTCGCCAAGTAAAGACCGCGGTTCTGTCCCAGGGCCAGGCCCTGGCCGAACGCATAAGCTTCCATTACGACATCGGAGTAGCCGGCGTCGTTCCAGAAATACTCCAGGTTCAAATTGGCACTGCCTTTATCGGAGTACTTAAGCTCGTAGCGTGTGCCTACCACCATTTGAGCTATTGATTGTTTGCTTCGGTCAACTGTGGAGAAGCTGAGAAGTCCTTCTGATGTGCGGTTTTTCGTGTAGAAAACTTGATCGCTTCGACGCGTCCAGGCCGATTCCACAATGAGGTCAACAGGGCCCAGCGCAGTGCTGAGATCCACTCCCCAGCGGATGGGTTGATCTTTGCCGCCAACGACGGAAGTTG
>JBILKQ010000204.1:0-4000 GCA_044376655.1 Silvanigrellaceae bacterium | reverse complement strand
CCTTGTCCGAGTCAGACAAGAATTCTCTTCAGAGTCCAAGTGAGTCGAAATACGCGCCTGGTTCATTCTTTCCCGCGTTCTTGAGGGACTCTTCGGAAAAAATCAACATCACAAATATATTTCCGAGAGAAATTTTTTCGCGTAGCCGCAAAAAAGTTGTCTACGATGGTATTTGTTTTAATTCAGCCATGGTCGCAGCCGGGATTTTTCGCTTTTCCGATTACAGCCGTTTCGAGCCGCCTATAGAATCGTTGCTTGGGTACTGGGAGCTGAGCACTTCTGAGAGCAACAAAGGCTCGCTCCTGAGTTTCCAACGTTCATCGTGGTTTTCCAAAATTGTGAAGAATGAAAAATCATGGGAGGCGACCACCCAGAATATTGCTCAAAAGCAGTCCGAAGTTTCCGACTACATACGCACCCACTTTTCACCGGGTAGCGTGCTTTGCATCAACTCTGAAAAACTCACGACCGCGGGCGAGAAAGCAGCCGAATTGAAGGCGGAACTTGCTCGTTCAGCCGGGGCTAGAAGCGTTAGCATAAATGTACCCAATTCAGGCGCTATATTGGGACAACGTGGAGCGCATTGCGCCGTTTTTGTGACGCCTCACCTTATCGTGGAGTCCAGTAATGATGAACCTCATAGTTTAATTAGTTGGGCTAAGGCGCTTCCTTACTATTGGGATTGGATGGGAAGGAAGCAGATATCGATTCACTATACCCAGATTGATTTGGAGGGGGTTCTTTCTTGGACATCGCAAACACCTCTTTTTCAGACTTCATCCCGTTTCTCGATGATTCAGAGCGAGCTGCGGAAATTTAACAATGCATATGATGGCAAATCAGAAATCACTGTTGGGACCATGGTGATGCTGGTTGGAAAATTAAAAAGCGCACTCACCGGAGCCCCCTTTCGGGAATTTGTAGAGGCACGAGCTGGTTCTCAGCTCAGCAATAATAGCGAAGAATTCAGGCTTGCCTATGATTTTTGGAATTTCACTATTGAAACCATTGCTCATTTGGAATCCAATTTGAACGGGAGAAGCCCCTCAAGCCCGTGGAAAAATTGGTGACGATGATTTCTCTGCTGAAAAAACTCTAACTCCCATAAAAATCGAAAAATTCATGAAGGCTCGGCTCATCAATCAAGATAAACAGCTCATTATCGAATTTTGGAGGCACTACTTGAAAAGTCAAAGACAGCTATTTCTGAGAAACATTGCCTATCCGTTGTTGTCATTAATCTGCTTTATCCCGTCCATATCCTTCGCCGACAGAGAGATCAAATCCTCTGCCGCGAGGAAAAACCGGGAAACAGAAAAAGAGGCTCAGACTCAGGCACGCCGGAGCAATCTCGTATTTGGCTGGCTGGGAATGGGTGGTGGTCTTTCTTATTTACATTCTGTTGCACAAACCGTCTCATTGGGAGCCGAAGCGTCAATGAATGGGTCCGATTGTGACGGCATTAGTTATGGTGAATTTCCTGGCCTCAAATGTTCTTTTACAGCCTCAAACTTTCTAGCTCAGGCTGCTTGGCTTTCAAAAGGTGATGAAGGCCTTCTGTTTTCAATTGACCTTGGCGTTTCATATTTGCAGGGCTCGCTAGAAATGCCGCAAGGCACCGATTCAATCTCTGCTTTTGGGCCGAGCCTGGGATTCAAGGCTGGCTACGTTTGGACGCTCGACAACAATCTGGTTTTTGGATTTTTGGCAAATTTTGTCGGTACAACGGCCAAACTTAGTGATTTCAAACAAAAGCAACTGGTCAGTTCAACAGAGGTTTTCAAGGCTGTCGATGATCGAAAAGCCATACCATCTACCCTTGGTCCAGTCCTTGGATTCGCTTTCTAGCTTATGGTTTTTAGCAGTGCTGCTCGCCAGAACATGCCAGATATTGCCGCTGCGTTTGGATGTGATGCGGCTACGCCAGGCAGAGCCCGCATCGATGGGTACGTTTGAAATCGATTCTTTGTGCAGCCGCTGCCGTTGCAGTGGTTCTCGGACTGACTCCGGATTTCTCGCTCAGGAGGAAACTTCAAACTGGCTGCCTGAGTCAGCATGAGCTTTCTAAATCAAAACATTGAAAGTCCGTCTCTAACGGAGGAGGGTTGATTCTCATGGTATCGCGAAATTTAAAAAATACTCTCGCTTTCGTTTTGGCATCTTCTCTATTGCATAGCGAAGTCCCTCTCGCGAAAAACTTGGGTAGTTTTCACGTATAAAGTTCTCAACGCGCTGCGGTTCAGCGAGCCAGAGTTCCCTTAGTACCCATCCAGTACCCAATTGAGCAAACCGTTCTGGGTTTTTTATTGTACTAGCGCAGATACTCAACACTTCGGCTGTTACGCGGCCATGCCGTGCCAGCCAGACAAACGAAACCGCAGCCATACGCTGCATCCACAAAGAGGGATCGTTGCGCCACGAGACAAGTCGCCGAATTGCTCGTTCATTACCACTTTCAATGAGATGGCGAAACACCTTACTCGACAATGAATCCGCCGTCCCCCAGTCATAGACGTGCGCGCGGAATTCGGATTCAAATTGAATCAGGAATTCAACACTAAGTTCTTTTCTCATGGAGTGAAGAATACGAACTGCAACTCCCTTTTCCTCCGCATATGAGGAACTGAGAAGACATCTCGCCAGCTCGATGCGCTCTGAGGATGTTAGTTTTTTAATTTGTTGAGTGAGTTCTCTGTATGCCGAGTTAAGCTCAGGAGTCTTAATGCCATGAAACTCAACAACGCCAAGAAAATAGCGTTGAAGCGCTGCTTTATTTTTTGCGTCACCCATGTTCGCTAGTTTGGAGTGAATTGCCGAGCCAAGCGCTGATACAGCATGACTGCGCATTACAGATTTTTCCTCTTGTCCTTTTTTGATAATGCTGCCGGATTTTCTGTTCATCAGAACTTCAACTTGGTGAAGATTCCCCCAAGATTATCGCAGCTCGCTTGAAATTTTTCATCATGAGAGGTGCTTTGCTCTTGCGATGATTCTGGTTCGAAATACCAGGTTAGCTCCTCTGTGCCTGTGCTTGGAATGGGCACGCGGCACAACGCAGCAGCATTCTCCGATTTGCATTGAACTTCGCTGAATGAGTAAAGCAATCCCGAGAGGGAGCCTCCCAAGACACAGGCACCTTTCACGAGGTTGAACTCAAATTCATTCTGAACTCTAAAATCATTGCATGTACGAGCCACCTGTTCGATTGATGCAATGTCCGAAGAGGATGAGGCCTCTAAACTGAGCTGGCAGGCGACATTTTTAGGATAACCCTGAGCGGCATATGCCAATGCATTGTCATCCACGGATATCATCGAAGTCGTGAGAAAAATTAGTTGTATCTTGAGCAAGGGCTTGTTCACGTGACTCATCCTCATTGAACTCGGTTTACATTTTTTGAGAAGATATCATTGAACTGGGCAACTAAAAAGTATCAGTAATTTCGATTACTTGAAAAGCTCTGAGAATTGAGCGCAAAGAGCTCAGATTTTCTTAAGAGAGATAAACATCATGACAGCAGCTAAAAAAGGACCGAGCGGTTTATCAGAAGCTGATCTGAAAAAGTTACTTTTGAAGCTAAGAACAAGATTTGTAGCACATCCAAACTGCCATCGGAATAGAGTTGCTAACCGAAGAGCAATATCGGTATCTGCAAACGCTGGGTCATTTCGACACCAAGACGTCAAGCTGGGTCAAAACTCCCGAGTGTGTTCGAAACCTAGGAGGTGCCATTTCTTGCGATTACCGATTCGGGCGCGTTTTCACTGATCACAACGGTGCCGAATCTTACTATGCAGCGCGGGGCTTCCGAGGTGTCTTGAGGTTCTGATCTGAATATTTCATTGAGTGATGAAGGGCTCGTTGAACATTGCTACTGAATAGGTATGTAGCGTGTATATCTAACGCTGCTTGTATTCTCCAATTTTATATAGCCCGGAATCGAATCGTCGGCCATTGTGTTCATCAACACATTTAAATATGCACCAGATGGATAGTCCAT
>JBILKQ010000090.1:0-12337 GCA_044376655.1 Silvanigrellaceae bacterium | reverse complement strand
AAGAATCTTCAGGCTCATTTCTTCTCCGAAAATGCATTGCCCACAACCAAACAGGCCGAACTGAGTTCCGATGGTCGTTTCTGCGTTTTCAATATCGATGAATCAGTGATTGATGTGAAAGTCACATTGGTCAACGGTACACGCAGGCAATTTGTGGTGCATGTTGAACCTTCGACCTTTGAACATGATCTTGTTTTCGATGTTGTTGAATCGATTTATCGCAAGTTCTCGGTGATGGAGCCTCTCGATACACGGCAGGTATTCGAGTTGTCGAGCCAAGGCGTCCAACCTGATTTTGGTGATCGTCGTTTGCGTGATTGGTTACAGGGTACCGATGTGCCAGTTTGGACCCGCGTGGGTCGTTATCGACTTCAGTCTGAGCCTGCTTACTCTGTGGTGCGTCCTCAGGGTGATGAAGTTCAGTTCTTCCCGGGTGGACAGGAGTTCGTGGAACTGCGTGTTGCTCCGGATGTACCTGGTTCGCTGTGGTCACGGATTATGGTCTCGAGAGATGATCTCATGACCAATGCAATTCTCAAGCAGGTTGAGAGTCTTGAAACACGCGTTTATCAAGACAGAGACAAGCTTATGTCCGTGGCAGCTTTTGATGTTGATGCATGGGATGAGCTTGCAGGGCAGAACCCAGATGTGCCGCGTTTGGGCATTAATTCAACCGGAGGACTCTACGTGTCTGTTGACCCGTCTGGTCTGAACACCCGAGCGGAAGACCTCTTGATCAGTGTGCGCGATACGTGGACTGGCAAAGATGTGTGTCAGGTTGTTCCTTTGCGTGGTTCCAATGAAATTAAGTCCGCGCGCTTCGTTCGCGCGGTATGCGGTGCTCGTCCTGGCCAATATGCACTTATTCTAGAAACAAAAGAGGGTGCTTTGCTGTGGTCTGATGTGGTTCGCATCCGCCCCGGAGACGTGCAAACCGTGACGGTTCTTGATCCCAAGTTCTAATTGTTTGTTCTAAACTCCAGTTAATCGGCTTTGATTGGAGTGTCCTGATGTCTGCACCCCGTTGCATCCTTATGCCTCTCCGTTTGAGTCTTGCTGCACTTGCTCTTTCCTATCCCAATCAAACATTTGCTCAGGCACTTGAGGGCTCTCGCGGGGGAGCTGAAAGTGTGGGTGCAGCCGTCTCTCTACTGGAGTTCAATCCGGCTGACCTGATGTGGGGGCGTTACCGCTTTGCGCACGAGAATTTGGTTCTCGAGAGTTTGTCGTTTTCGTTGGTTGGTGAAGTTCAAGACAGCTTGCGACAAGGGCAGTTCGAAGAAAAAAACATCGCCGTGGGTCTGAGTCTTCAGTACTACCCCCAGGCAGTGAGTTTGCATGGTCTGTTTCTGCGGGGCGAATCGGATCTTGCCTTTTCAAAAGTCGAAGAGGAGGCTTCCGCACGACGTGGACCACAGTCTGCAAATGTTGCCAACGTGCGACTTGCGGGAGATCTGGGATGGCGCGTTCGGCTGAGTGATCGTTTAACCGGAAGCGCCGCATATGGGCTCAGAACAACGCTTTCACAGGCCCTCTGGAGCAGCGACGGCGAGACAGCACAACGGTGGCTGAACCAGAAGTCGACGGATGTTGCTCCGCGTGTGCAAATCAACCTAGGTGTTCTGCTTTAGCATTTCGGCAAGGGTTGTTCGTTGGTCTCGACCCTGTGTTTCGCGAATGGCTGTTCGTGCAAGTGTGTCGCACATTTCATTCATGGTATGCCCGGAATGACCCTTGATCCATTCCCAGGTCAGTTGGTGAACGCGTCGCAGGTGACAAAGCTTGAGCCAAAGATCTTGGTTTTTGACGGGTTCCTTTGAGCTTGTCTTCCAGCCATTACGCTGCCATCCTTCAAGCCATCCTTCTGTGAAGGCGTTTTTCACATAAGTGCTGTCAGTGACCACATGAACCTGGGTGGGGCGCTTGAGGGCCTCGAGTCCATGAATGACACCGAGAAGCTCCATGCGGTTGTTCGTTGTGGCTGGATCGTAACCAGAAATGAGGCGCACTTGTTCCTCGGCAACAAGGATTGCGGCCCATCCACCCGGTCCAGGATTTCCCGAACACGCTCCGTCCGTGTAAAGATGCACTGTTGACATGGTCTACGATCCTTATGGGTGCCTCATCTATACAGCGGGAGTTCGCAATGCACAAAGAGTCACAGGTGAAATTTAAATTTCCTCTGCGACACCTGCTCACGATTCTGATTGGCTGCGTCTGGGGTCAGGGTGCATCGGCAGAGATTCGCGAAGCTCAATCATTCAAGCCCATTGAGTGGGAGAGTGATTTCACTCAAGAAAATTCTCTCTCGCTGACTTGGCTTAATCTCCCCAAAAGTGTCCAGTTAACTCAGCCCGAAGATGCCGACCTTTATCGCCAGATGAGCAATGCTTTTGGTCTGCAATTGGGAAAAAATCTCCGCGACCATTGGCAGGGGCGGGTTAGTTTTTTTGTGGCAAGAACTGGCCCTGCGACCGGTGGATATGTGTGGAGTTTTCTGGGTTCTGACCTCCAACGTGAGCTTGTACCGGAGAGCTTCTCCGGCCATGCAATTTTCAGATTTCTTCGACCCTATTTTTTCTTTGGGCTAGGGTTCGGATCGCGCTGGGAAAACTCTGAGGTAAGGTACAATTTGATTCCAACGTTCAGATATGAAGTCTCGGAGCCCGCCGCATATTTCGGTTCCTCGATGGCCTGGCGCCTTGCCGATGAGCTCCTTCTTTCGCTCGAATTTCGATATTTTCAGAGTGCCCGTTTATCGCAAAACAGATTTCCAACCTGGGGTGGTTCACTTATTTGGGGAACTTGGAGGGGCAGGCAATGAAATGTTCAAGACCACAGCTGACTGCTTCTACAATCGGAGCTTTTTGTTCCGCAATTGCGTTGGGTTTTCCCTGGGCTGCGATGGCATCTACAACTGCTGCAAAGAGTGTGACAAGGCCGGCGGTGCTTGAATCCAAACGCGTTAACCGTTCGGTGCTGACGGTCGGGCGTGAAATCTTCTCTGCTGCAGACGCTGTTGCTTTGCTTGCGCTGTGGAATTTAACTCGACCTGCATCTGAAAATGCAGTTGAAATAGACACAAAGTGGCTTGCTGGGTTCACTTTGCAGGATCTCGTGCAGCCAGATATCCAGTTGATGAATTCAATCTGGCCCGAAGATGTGAAAGTTTTTTTTCGAATTGCTTTGGTTTGGGTCGATGTTCAAAAGCTAAATTTGTTTATTCCCTCCGAACAGGAAATTAAACCATTATTGGCTTCATTTGTGGCGAAAAGGGAAAGCTTGCTGGCTGGTGTGGAGCCGGCCTTGGCAGCTGAGATTGCAGGTGCGTCAGAGAAAACTAAACGAAAATGGATTGAAATGGTCGTTCGTGCGCGGACGTTCTTCCGAGTCCGTGGTTCATTTGAGAGAAACAGAAATCTGTTCAATGTGGGCTGGTACTGGCACAGTGCCACGGGAGCAGGAAGCAGCATGCAATGAGTCGAAGCACCCCATCTGCAGCGGAGATTCACTTCCTTCCAGGTGATTTCTGGAGTGATGCGGGGCGTGAAAAACTGCTTAATCAGCTCATAGCTCTTTTGCCCCAGAGTCCATATTCACCTTCGTCTGAATCCGTTGAACGATTTTTGTCGGAATGTGCTTTAAGCCAGACCGGATCGGGTGAACAGAAGCTGCTTGCGCTCGCCGTTATGGCAGACAAGGCTCTATGTGGATTTGCGCAATTTAGGTTTTTCGGTGCTGACTGCGACTTGGATTTCATACTCATCGACGTAAATTATCGTGGCAAAGGTCATGCAAAGCTTATTCTGGAAAAGTCATTTGTATGGCTGAAAAAAAGTGGGGTGAATCGGGTGGTGCTTGAAGTGAGTCATCGAAATTCTTCTGCACTTGCTCTCTATGGCGCACTCGGCTTCAATCAACTCACGGTCAGGAAGAAATATTACAGGAACGGTGAAGACGCGGTGATTATGGAGAAGCAGTTTTGAGAGTTGGTGTTTTCAATACAGCGTTTGTGGGCGACTTGGCTTTAATGGGAAAGCTTGTTGATGCTCTTTATTCAGCTGGTCATGAAATTGTACTGTTCTCAAACACACCTGGATGCAGCCTTTATGAATTTGATTCCCGCATCAAAAAGCGAGTTGTAATTAAGAAGGAGAAGGGAATCCGCAAAGCCCGCTCAACCTTCACTATTGCGCGTCAGATCCGAAGAGAGTCGCTCGACACGCTGCTGCTCGCGCACAAGTCTTTTACAACTGGGTTGGTTGCTTTGATCAGCGGAGTGCCCAAAGTTTTCTCGTTTGCGGATGCCTCAATCACGCACGCTTGGAACACCCGCGTTAACGCTTCTGGTGACCTTCACGAATCCGAACGTTATGCTGCCTTGGCAAGTGCAATTGTGAGTCCCGAAAATCTTGCCAAGGCTGAGTTCAAGCTTTTTGGAGATGCCCGGCTGGCAAAGTTTCTTGACCAATTTCCGGATTTTTTCGATTCCCCCGAGCAGCGATTTTTTCTGTGTGCCCCTGGGTCTGTCTGGTACACGAAACGTTATCCTGCGCGGCTTCAGGCGCATTTGCTTGTTCGTTTGCTGTCTCGAAGGTCCCAACTACGTTGCGTTCTCTCGGGTGGACCTTCGGATGCCGCAGCCATGGATGAGGTCCTCGCAGAGTTGCGGTTGAATGCTCCGAGTCTCTTGAGCTCGGGGAGGATTCTGGATGCCCGTTCCTGTTTACCTCTGGCAGAACTCATCGAACTGACGCGTCGGGCTGATTTTGTTCTCACTCCTGATTCCGCGCCGTTGCATATTGCAGGCGCCACAGGAACAAAGATCTTTGCCTTCTTTGGCCCCACATCGTCTCGAACGGGTTTCGGACCAGCACTTCCTGATGCCTTGGTCATTGACCATGCCCTAATTCGTGGTGAGCCGCTTCCCTGTCAGCCATGCTCTAAGCATGGCCATCGTAAATGCCCGCTCACGCATCACCGTTGTTTGGCGGACCTTCCGCCTGACGATGTTGCCGATCGCATGTTAGACTCCCCTGCACCTTGAGGAAAATCGAGTCACCTTTACTGTCGTGAGGCTGTCTATGCAGACTGATGCCTATCTGAGTGATTTTAGGATTGCGCGTCCGCGTTTTGAGAAGTCGCAGCAGGATGCGCTGCGTTGGTTGGCTGCGGCGCACGCAGCTGCAGAGGATTTTGCAGGTCGCCCATCCAAGCGTGAAGATTTGACACCCGAGTTGTTTGAGAAGCTTCTCAATCGCTTTGGCTGCTCACCCGATCGCATCGCATTTCGGGGGCACGAGCTTGCAGATTTTTGTCATACAGATTGGTCTGCAATGGAGATTTTTCGCCTACAGGAAGCCCCCACCGGACAGAGCATGGAAAAACGCCAGCGGGTTTTCGATGAACTGACTCGTTCAAAGTGCAACGAGCTTTTTTCTGCTGACGAGGCACTCTCTCCCGATTTGATTCACGTGAGTTGCACCGGATATGTGTCGCCGAGTCCGTTGCAGCGCTTTGTTGTTGAACGTGGATATGGAGCGTCGACGCGTGTCACGCATGCTTACCACATGGGGTGTTATGCTGCATTGCCAGCGAGTCGTATGGGGGCGGCATTAGCTCTGCGGCAGCTGCATGCAAGCAAACGTCCTCAAGGTGGTTCTGTTGATATCGTCCACTCGGAGCTTTGCGCACTTCATTTCAATCCTTTGGATCATTCACCCGAACAATTGGTTGTGCAGAGTCTGTTTGCCGATGGATTTGTTCGCTATCGTGCCTCGACAGATTTGAACAAAGGCGTCAGTGGTCTGAAGATCCTTGCCATGAATGAGGTGCAGATTCCTGGCTCAGCTCACGCGATGACCTGGATACCTGTGGCAACCTCAATGGCTATGACCCTCTCGAGGGAGGTGCCAAATCTCATTGCTGGCGCATTGAAGACCTACGTTGCAGACCTCTTCGATGAGGCTGGTTGTCGGCCGCAGGATGTTCTTCCGGATTTGGTTTATGCTGTTCATCCCGGTGGCCCAAAAATCATTGACCATGTTCAGGCTCTTCTTGAAATACCAGATGATAAAGTTCAGGCGAGCAGGAACGTTCTAAAGAATTGCGGTAACATGTCCTCTGCTACCCTGCCCCATGTGTGGC
Organism: Silvanigrellaceae bacterium; assembly: GCA_044376655.1. Classification (GTDB taxonomy): domain Bacteria; phylum Bdellovibrionota_B; class Oligoflexia; order Silvanigrellales; family Silvanigrellaceae; genus RFOM01. The sequence continues at coordinate 6,190 of JBILKQ010000090.1, read as the reverse complement.
AGGAAATCCTTGGCGATTCTCAATTGTACCCGGGTGGAACAAAAGTCCTGAGCCTGGCGTTTGGCCCTGGTTTGACCATTGCCGGTGCGCTGTTTGAGGTTGTGAGGTGATCCATGTCGTCTTGGATAATCTTGGCATTGATTCCTTACTTTGTGCAGGCGCTCGCGTTGGTTGTGGATGAATTTCATTGCCACATGCGCCGTGGTCTGCCCCGGTGGGAGCGGCTGGGTCATCCGTTCGACACCCTCTCCGTTCTTTTGGTCAATGCTTTTGCCTTCATTTGGGCATTTTCATCCACAAATTTGTTTTTGTTTATTCTTCTTTCTCTGTTCTCTTGTCTCTTCGTGACCAAAGATGAATGGGTGCATTCAAGCGAATGTGATGCATTTGAGCACTGGCTACACTCAGTTCTCTTTGTTTGTCATCCGTTGACGTTCGTCTCGTCCGGTTTCTTCTGGGTGGCGCGTGACAACCCAGGAGTTTTAGGCCTGACAGACCAGGAGAGCGCCTGGGCTGCGATGATTCTGGGCGGGCAAGTTGTCGTGCTTGGTGTTTTTTTGCTCTACCAGGTTACATATTGGAATTTTTTGCGGCCGAAAGTTTGTTTCGCATCCGGGAAATCGAATCTTCAAGGGATGCAATCAACGTCTGCTGATCCTCAATCGTCCGTTTGAGAGATTGGATCAGATCGTCATTTACTGCAGTATTTTGGGTGTGTTTTTCGGGGGTGATATTCAGTCCTGCAAATTGCGCACGTCTTTCATTGCTCATCGAAAGTGTGGGGGTCACGGTTTGATCGGTTGTCCCCATGAAGAGTCCAAGTTCGGTGTTCTCCTCGAGGAAGACCATGTATTTGCCGTTGCGGAGGATTGTCTTGAGTTGACCGGATTTGGCCTTCCGGCGAACAGTGATCTCCGAAACCCCTAGGAGCTGGGCGGCTTCGGCCAACTTGCACCAACGTCCCTTGGTCTGAGAATTTTCCATGGCAACCACTCCTTAGGCAGTATTTTCAGGCTAGTGGGGATTTATGGAGGCCGGTAGGCAAGGTCTCGCGAGGACAAAACTTTGACCTGCGTCTTGCCTGAGCTTGTGCCAGAGCCAGCGGGGAGCATTGTCATCCGTCAGAGAGAAAGCTAGATTCACGCCTGTTTTCTTCTACAAAGGCCGGGAGACACCATGGGGATTCGTGAAGACGCTCTGGAATATCATCGTAAAGGGCGCAAAGGTAAGATTGAAATTGCCGTAACTAAAGAGTGCAAAACCCAACAGGATATCACCCTCGCATACTCGCCGGGTGTTGCAGAGCCGTGCAAAGAAATTGCCAAGAATCCTGACAGTGTTTTTGAATACACTGCGCGGGGAAATCTCGTTGCGGTTGTCTCTAATGGTACGGCTGTACTCGGTCTCGGGAGTATTGGCCCGTTGGCAGCCAAGCCCGTGATGGAAGGTAAGGCAGTGCTCTTCAAGCGCTTCGCGGATATCGATTGTTTCGATATCGAGCTGAACGCTCCCGCGGTTGAGGATGTTATTTCTGCGTGCAAGATGCTGGAGCCAACCTTTGGTGGTATCAACCTTGAAGATATCAAGGCTCCCGAGTGTTTTGAGATCGAGGAAAGACTGCGGGAAGTACTGAATATTCCGGTGTTCCATGACGATCAGCATGGTACAGCGATTGTGAGCGGTGCGGCGCTTCTTAACGCTCTTGAAATTATTGACAAGAAAATCCAGGACATCAAGGTTGTGGTCAACGGTGCGGGCGCTGCGGCAATTGCTTGCGCTCAAATGTACCTCAACCTCGGAGTGCGGCGTGAGAACCTGTTCATGTGTGACAGCAAGGGCGTGGTTTATCGCGGCCGAACTGAGGGCATGAACAAGTACAAGGAACGTTTTGCGAACGACACGAGCAAGCGTACTTTGGCTGAGTGCCTCGAGGGAGCGGACGTTTTCTGCGGCTGCTCTGTGGCCGGTGCAGTGAACCAGGATATGGTCAGGTCGATGGCTGCAGACCCCATTATTTTCGCGATGGCCAACCCAGATCCCGAGATTCGTCCTGAGGAAATTCTTGCGGTGCGCACCGATGCCATCATTGCTACGGGCCGCTCCGATTATCCCAACCAGGTCAACAACGTTCTCGGTTACCCATACATTTTCCGCGGCGCTCTCGATGTGCAGGCGAAGCAGATCACGGAAGATATGAAAATGGCTGCCGTGTATGCCCTTGCTAAGCTGGCCAAGGAAGACGTTCCTGAAAGCGTCAGCCGCTCATACGCTCGCCATGATTACACCTTTGGCCGGGACTACCTGATTCCTAAACCATTTGACCCACGTCTCCTGACCTGGGTTGCACCGGCTGTGGCGAAAGCCGCTATTGAGGGTGGCGTTGCGAGAAAGTCACTCGACTTGGAGTATTATAAAGACCATCTTGAAGGACGACTGGGTGTTGCAGCGCATGTCACCCGTAAACTCAAGCGTATGGTGGTAGAGAGCAATCGCTCACGCGGCGTGCGCACCCGCGTTGTTTTTCCCGAGGGTGCAAGTTTGCCGATTCTGCGTGCGGCCGAGCAACTGATTGAAGAAGGCATTTGCGACCCGATTTTGCTTGGCAATGCTGAACGAATTCGTAACATTATTCGTGAGCAGAAGCTCGATGGCCTCTCCGAAGTGGCCATCATTGATCCGATGACTTCACCAAAGACGCCCGAGTATGCGCATGCCCTTCTGGAGAAACGCTCTCGTAAAGGCGTGACCCGCATGTCCGCACAGGAGCTGATGCAAGAAAACCAGTATTACGCAGCTATGATGGTGGAACGGGGTGATGCGGAAACCTATCTTTCAGGTGTGCACCACAACTATCCCGACGCAATCCGTCCGGCGTTGCAGGTGATTGGCACACAGGCTGACAAGGTACTTGCTGGCGTGTATATGCTGGTCTGGCGTGATAAAAGTATCTTCATTTCCGATGCAACCGTGAACATTGAGCCCGATGAAGCTCAATTAGCTCAGATTGCCATTCAGGCCCACGATACAGCCAAACTGTATCTTAACGAGATGCCGCGTGTCGCAATGTTGAGTTTCAGCAACTTCGGCAGCAACAAACATCCGCTCGTCGACAAAGTCATCAACGCCACACAGCTTGTGAAGAAGATGCGTCCGGACATTGAAGTGGATGGTGAGCTTCAGGCTGACGCTGCTGTGAGTGCAGATATTCTTGCACGCAGCTTCAACTTCTCGACACTTAAAGGCCCGGCGAATGTCTTGGTCTTCCCTGACCTAACCTCCGGCAATATCGCCTACAAGCTTCTCAATAAACTGGGTGGTGCGACTCTCATCGGTCCACTTCTGATTGGCATGCGTAAGCCTGTAAACGTATTGCAGCGCAACAGCGATGTGGAAGAGATCGTGAATCTCGTGACCTTCACGGTTCACCGCTCACAGAACGGACTGTAAAAAAAAGCCAGCGGTAACGCTGGCTTTTTTTTATCCTACTGGTGACTCTGTGGGCGTCGAGTTATTTCGGAGCGCCCACGAAATTCAATATGCGATTCTTCACAAATACGACCTTCTTGACGTCCAGAGCTGCGAGTGCGGATGCCACTGACTTCTCTTCGCGCGCAATCCTTACTGCAGTGTCTTGGTCACAGTCCAATGGCAGGGTGATTTCGGCGCGTGCTTTACCATTGATCTGAACACCAATTTTCACTTCGTCGTCGCGGGCCAGAGATTCATCGAACATAGGCCATTGTGTCATGCTGCAGAACGGATAGCCTTCTTGCTCGGGCGATTCCTTGGCATGGAAGCAGATTTGCCAAAGTTCTTCGGCCAGATGCGGTGCGAACGGTGCCAGCAAGGGAATGAATTTCTTCCACACTTCCTTAGACCGGCAATTGCTTTCAGCCATTCCGTTGAGGAAGATCATCATCTGCGAGACCGATGTGTTGAATGAAAGATTCTCGATATCGGAACTGATCTTCTTGATGGTCTTGTGCAACAGTCGAAGGTCGTCGCGCGTTGGTGGAGTATCGTTGATAAGGCTGTTGCCCTGCTCGTCGACAATTTGTCTTTCAATGCGCGCGAGGAAGCGGTAGATACCGGCAAGATTGGAGTCTTCCCATTCTTTCGTTTGGGTCAACGGGCCCATGAACATTTCGTAAACACGCAGTGCATCCGCACCATACTTCTCAAGGACTTCGTCGGGGTTGACGCCATTGCCCTTGGATTTGGACATTTTGGCGCCATTGCGACAAATCATCCCCTGGTTCACAAGTTTCTTGAACGGTTCGGCAACCGGAGAAATGCCGGCATCGAACAACACCTTTGTCCAGAAGCGAGAATAGAGCAGGTGTCCGACCGCGTGTTCTTGACCGCCGACGTAGAGGTCAACCGGCATCCAGAATTTTGCTTTGTCGAAAGCGAAAGGAGCATTGGTGTTCAGCGGGTCGCAGAAGCGCAAGAAGTACCAGCTTGAGCCTGCGCTGCCAGGCATAGTGTCGGTTTCAACGAAATGATTGCCTCGCTGTACCCAGGAGGCGATGTTTGCGAGTGGTGACTTGCCGTCGCCTGTGGGTTCATAGCTTGTAACTTCAGGGAGAGTCAGAGGAAGTTCGTTGTCGTTCATCGCGCGCACGACATTGCCCTTGGAGTCTTTCAGCACGGGAATAGGCTCGCCCCAGTAGCGTTGACGCGAGAACAGCCAGTCACGGAATTTGTAAGTTGTGCTGGCCTCGCCCAAACCTTTCCTCGCCAGGAATTCGATCATGGCTTTTTTGGCATCGTTGACACTCATGCCATTGAGGAAGTCTGAGTTTACGATTGTTCCTGCGCCCGTGTATGCCTGCGCCTGGATATCGTGTTGGCCTTCAGTAGGTGTCACCACTTGAAATATAGGAAGTTGGAAGGCGCGTGCGAATTCGTGATCGCGTTCATCGTGACCAGGAACTGCCATGATCGCTCCAGTGCCATAGGTCATCATGACGTAATCACTGATCCACACGGGAATGTTTTTACCGGTGACTGGATGAATCGCATACGCACCGGTAAACGCACCTGTTTTGTCTTTGTTGAGTTCGGTGCGGTCGAGGTCCGACTTGAGCGAAGCTATTTGCTGATAGTTTTTGACTTCAGTCGTTTGCTTTTCAGTGGTGATCTTGTTCACAAGCGGGTGCTCAGGTGCAAGAACCAAATAGGTTGCGCCGAAAAGAGTATCTGGGCGTGTTGTGAAGACTTCAATTTGTTCAGCTGCATGCTCTGCAAGGCCGAAGCGGATGCGAGCTCCCACCGATTTTCCGATCCAGTTTCGCTGGATGTCTTTGACATTTTCGGGCCAATCAAGTGTGTCGAGGTCGGCGAGCAGGCGCTCAGCGTAGGCTGTAATTTTGAGCATCCATTGGCGCATGGGCATTCGCAAGACAGGGTGGCCGCCACGTTCACTCTTGCCGTCGATGACTTCTTCGTTGGCCAAAACAGTTTTTAGCGCAGGACACCAGTTAACGAGCATTTCTGCTTGGTAGGCCAATCCTTTTTCAAAAAGAATTTGGAAGATTTTTTGTGTCCAATGATAGTAGGACGGATCGCAGGTCGCGATTTCTCTCTTCCAATCGTATGAAAAGCCGAGTGCCGAGAGCTGGCGGCGAAAGTTGTCAATGTTGCGGTAAGTGAGTTTGGCCGGATGTTCGCCAGTGTCGATGGCGTGCTGCTCTGCAGGAAGTCCAAACGCGTCCCACCCCATCGGGTGCAGGACGTTGTAGCCTTTCATACGGTAGTAACGTGCGACTATGTCGGTGGCCGTGTATCCAAGCGCATGTCCAACGTGCAGGCCCGCCGCACTGGGATAAGGAAACATGTCAAGCACGTAGTACTTGGGTTTTCCCGGGTTTTCAGTGGTTTTAAACAGGGAGTGCTGTGCCCAGTGTTTCTGCCACTTGGGTTCAACGTTGGTGTGCTGGTAGGTCATGGCAAACAGACTCCTTGGTCAGAAAGGTATTGCGTTTCTCAGACGACAGGCTCAAGCCAGATAGACAGCGTCGCCGCCAAAAAAAGGAGAACAGCAATCCATCCATTCAGGTTAAAAAAAGCAAAATCGATGTTGTCGAGTTTTCCTTTGCGAACGACCATATGCTGTTGAACCATCAAGATGGCAGCGACAGTTAGGCCAACAAAGTAAATTGCCCCGAAACGATATAACACTCCGAAG
>JBILKQ010000202.1:0-4041 GCA_044376655.1 Silvanigrellaceae bacterium | reverse complement strand
CCTTGCTCGTGTCGGGGTCGAGTGGGGTACAACGCGCAAAGCGATGCCTCCCCTCCATGCGCGTTTCACATGAGATCCGCGGCAGTGCGGGAACCCCCCAAATTTCGGCAAGCGAGACTGTCCACGCCGTTTGACTCACACGAGCTTCCTCTTTGCGCTAAGAATACGAAATCATTTCTGACAGCGTGGACACCACCAGCTGCTGCGGCCAGCGTGCACGATACGTTCGATTTTACCACGGCATTTCTTGTTCACACAGTTTTCACCGGCGCGATCATAGACAAGATGCAAATCCTGGAATCCACCAGACTCACCATGAAGCCTGCGGTAGGTGGAAATTGTCGAACCACCTACGTCAATGGCAGCACTCAGAATTTCCGGAATCACCTGCGCGAGGACCCTGTATTTGAGGGGCGAAACATTTGAGCACGAGCGCAGCGGAGAGACTCCCGCGCGATAAAGGGCCTCAACAGCATAGATATTACCTATACCGCCGATGATATTTTGATCCATCAACGCAACTTTTATGCTGCGTTCTGATTGAGTGAATTTTGAGGACTTGAAAAGGTGCAGCAACTCTTCTGCATTGAGGGGATCAACTGCAGCAGAAATCTCTGAGAACGCCCCTACGGGCTTCCAAAAACCAAACCTGCGCGGATCAACAAAACCCAAGGCGGCCCCATCGGAAAAAAGCAGAGTCAGGTGTTCGTGAGTTTCTCGCCGAGGGTGGTGCGAAGGAATAAATGATCCTGTCATACCCAGACTCACCGCAACCCATCCATTTTCGGTGCCGAGCACCATTTGTTTAGCAACGCGTTGTGGAGCGAGAAAGGTTGTGCCGGCCGCAAAAATCCGATTGATTTTTGCAATTTCGAAGGGAAAACGAAGGTCAGCGCGGTGAAACTCAATTTTTTTGAGCTTTTTACCGGCATACTCGCGTCCGATGGCACGAACAAATGACTCAACCTCTGGCAATTCTGGCATAGAGCGCTACCCCTCCCAAACCGGAGGAGGTGTCCCAAAAATCTGAATTGTGCGCAAGCCTCAAGCCTCGCGCCGTGACAGGGAGTATTTCCAAAGCTGTTTTTGGCTGAGAATGAACTGCTCATCGAGCGAACGCAGCCGAACACTGAGGACTTCAGCGAAGTTTCTATAAAAGCGGAGGGCCAGGCTCGGTTCATTTTCAAGAGCTCTTTGCCAGACCCCACCATCGAGGAAATAGGTGAGAACCTTGTTTTGAGCCGCCACGGTCGCACTACGGGGCTTATGGTCGATAAAACTCATCTCACCAAAGCACATTCCAGGACCCAAATGAGCCAACAGATGCCCCTCATCATGGGGGCCACGGCCGGCCTTGAAAATCCCCACCTGCCCTTCCAGGACCACATACATACCCACAGAAGTTTCGCCCTCTATCACAATATTGCTGCCGGGCTTGTAAAGTCTGAGCTCTCCGAGGGCATAAATTTTAGTTAAATCGCTTCTTGAAAAACCAACGAAAATTGGCAAATTTTCAAGAAGCATCGCACCCCGTTCAGGTGTCAGATATTCTCTTGGAATGACTTCTTGAGCTGTGGTCATGTGCTATCCTCGCAGCACATGTATCGGTAAAGTCTGCCCCTGCTTTATCCAGGAAATTTGACAGATGCAGCTCAAGTCAATTGTTCTTGAAACCCTGGCCGTGGGCGATGTTCTTGTGGGCCGTAACCCCGCTGCAGGAAAATCGGTCGCTCCAAAGCTTTTCATTGTTCAGGGCATTGCCACAGAACAGCTGATGCTGGCTCCCTTTGCGGCCACTTTTGGCGACGACGATACCGAGGACTTCGGCTCGGGAGAAATCCAAGTTTCCAAGCTGAATGCAGCAGAAATACTCGCCAAACCGAAGCTTGAGACAGGCGACCAACTGCTCCACAGAGAGCGCCCTGCGATCATTATCGAAACCAAAGAACACGACTGGCACGTCAAGATCCGCTACAGCGACGCACCTGGCGGTGAGTTCTACGGCAACCTCATCTGGATGGATCTTTCACCCACATTTGCGGCCCTCGACCTCGAGAAAGTTTGGCCGCACCCAGCGCCTCAATGAAAATTTGGATTGAAAAAAGGATCAAAACACTCAAATTTTTTCGCCTGGCAGCCGCCGTGGAGCGCCCATCCGGCCCTTCAAAAGCTCCAAGACTTTCTCAGGCTCGACCTTCAGTGCCACGAGTGAAACCAGCCAGTGATAAAGCAGGTCAGCAGACTCGGACACAAATTCATCCGCATTACCGGTTATGGTGAGATTCTTCGCGGCCAGGATCGCCTCGGTGCATTCCTCTCCCAATTTTCGCAAGACTCGATCTGGACCTGCCTGAAGAAGTTTGTAGGTGTAGCTTTCAGGGTCGCTGCCCATAGCCTTCTGCTCAAGAGTGCGATGCACTTGCGCGAGAGTTCCCCACCCCAGTTCAACACCTTCAAAGACGCCAGATTGTTTTTCTTCATCAAAGCAGGTTTCGGAATTGCGATGACAGGTCGGCCCATGTGGCTCAACCAACGCAAGAATGGTGTCGGCGTCGCAGTCGATATGAAGGCTTTTTACCTTAAGCACATGCCCCGAGGTTTCGCCTTTCTTCCATAACTTTTGCCGCGAACGCGACCAAAATACCACCTCGCCCGAGTCCAGTGTTCGCTGCCAAGCTTCGGGAGATACGTAGCCCAACATCAACACCTGGCGCGTGCGAAAACACTGGCAAATCAGAGGTAAAACTGGGGGTTGAGCATCGCCAGGAACAACCGCCTTACTCCAGTCCGGCGCCTGGCATGCACCTCTGGCTTCAACCGCAGGCAAATTTTGGTTCATACTGCACCCCTGTGATTTTCTTTCCCATGACAATTTCAACTTCACTCCGTTCACAAGCCATTTACGCATGCGATACTGCGGTAGCAGGCACGCGCAGCTGCTTTGCCGGAGGTCGGAATGTCCATGAATATCTTCAGAACTGCAACAGGCCAAGCCATCCGCGAGATCATCTCGGAACACAGCCAAGAAAACCGCTTCGGACGCACACTCACCGACACAGATCTCGATGCCATTTGCGAGCGTGTGGTTGACCTGTTCGAAATGACCTTAAACCTCCGCGCTCAGGTCTCGGGTGGCGGCGAATCTGCAGAGGCTTCTCGTGGTGCGCAGAGGCAAAACTCCCGCAGTGTGCGCTGGGATGAAGAGCCCGCGAAAGTTCCCACCACCCGCGCGGCCTCGGAAATCTACGACTTCACCCACATCAACAGACAGGCACGTGCCGATGCACTGCCGAGCCTGGCTCCCGAACAAAACAGTGAAGTCGATTACAAATTGCCTCGAAAAAGGATCAACGTAACGGTCGAGGAGAGGGAAGTTCTGATGCGCCGGGCTCAGTCGCCTGCAGTGGCCCCACGCCCCGCCCCTTGAGAACAGCCACCAACCTCATAAAGCACGGCAAATCGCCAGAAATTTTCACTAGACCATTCAGGTAGGCAATTTTTGCCTTGAGGGTTCCAGCGAGCAAACGCCTCAGGGTGTTGGAATCGGTGCTCACGCGCACCCGCACTGCACCCTCACGCAGCAGATCGTGGACTGAGGCCTCGTCCATTTGCAGGGGAGCCCCCATGTCGAATGCAACCTCGGCGCCCCCGTCACCGACTGAAAGACGACCGCTGGAAACCGTTTTTGGGGTCACAACAACAAGAAAACTAGGTTGAGAATCAACATAAAAGAGAAAATCACCACGGAACTGCGCACGCTCATCTTCTCCCAGAGCTGCAAGATCACGCACCACCCAGGCACGAAACTGGTCGGCGATTTTCCACAGCATATTTGGAACTTGCTCTGTGCTCTGCATATCCCGCTTCGACTTTCATCCGGCAGTGCGGTGTTGGATTCTCGCACCCCGCGTACGATTCAGGTTGAAATACTCTGTTTTGGGCATAAAGCACGGGCTGGGCGGTGTCCAGCGTGATTCCTGCTCAACGCGTGCAATCGCGCAGTTCCAGTTTGCGGACGGCAGTTCTTGAGAGGTCGTTGCG
>JBILKQ010000011.1:0-35053 GCA_044376655.1 Silvanigrellaceae bacterium | reverse complement strand
GTAGCAGAACCTTTGGATTGGTCATCATGGCGCGGGCAATTTCAAGTTTGCGCTGCAACCCGTACGGAAGCGAGGTTGCCTCCCAATCTTCATAGCTTGATAGGCCTACGAATTCGAGAAGCTTGCGCGCAGACTCATAAATCTTTCTTTCCTGGGCAGCCGTTCGCGGCAGGCCAAAGAGACTTGCAAAACTTTGGCCGCGACGATGCCAGCTTGCGGCTGCAACCACGTTCTCGAGTACTGTGAGTCCTGAAAACAACCGTATGTTTTGAAAGGTTCGCGCGACTCCTGCACGGGCTATCATATGCGCACCGCGCGCAGTGAGCTCAGTGTCCTGCAAATGCACAGAACCTTGATTGGGCTTGTAGACTCCCGTAATCAAGTTAAAAACAGTTGTTTTACCGGCTCCATTGGGCCCAATCAGGCCCACGATTTGGCGCGCGGGAACTTGTAGCGAAAAGTTCTGAACGGCCACAAGACCGCCAAAGCGGATGGTCAGATTTTCCGCCTTCAATAGGTACTTTGAGGATTTCTGCTCGGACAATGGAATCATCGCGAGCCTCCGCGTTGAGATGCTGTCTTGGGAATGAGGCGCATGAAGAGAGCCTGCACGCCTTTAGGACTGAAGAGCATCACAAAAATAACGATGAGAGCGAAATAAATCATGCGATTCTCACGGATGACCTCAGGTGCAAAGCGAAGCAGTTCCGGTACAGCGACCCAAATCAGGGCACCGAGCACACTGCCAAACAAACTGGTCATGCCGCCAATCACGACGGCCAGAACAATGCCTACGCTTTTCGAAAAATCAGCCTCATCGGGGCTGATAAACTGAAGGGCGTGAACATACAGAGCGCCCGCAACACCCGCAATCGCAGAACCAATCACGAAAGCCGAGAGCTTGGCCGAGTAGGTGCTGATGCCCAGACTGCGCGCTGCAATTTCGTCGTCGCGCGTCGCTTGGATTGCTATGCCCAACCCGGTCCGACGGAAGCGTGCAAGCGCCCACCAGACCAGAATGAGGGTGGCAAAAACCCAGGGCAGCGATGTGAGTTTGGCAATTCCTGTGAAGCCGCGAGTGCCTCCTACCGCATCGATGTTTTTCAATGCGGTTCCTAGAATCTCAGCAAATCCCAGCGTGGCCATCGCCAGGTAATCGCCCTGCAAACGTAAACAAGGCACTGCCACAAGAAAACCTGCCACGAGGGCTGAAGCAGCACCCACAACCATCGAAAGAAACATCAGCAGCGTTGGTTCGGTGAGCCCCAGAGCTGGAGCTGCGTATACTGTGAAAGCCGCTGCGGAGTAGCCACCCACGGCAAAGAAGGCTGCATGCCCCAGAGAGAGCAGTCCGGCTCCACCCAAAATCAATTGCAGCCCGAGCGCCTGCAACGCTGTGATCCCGAACAAGGTGAGAGGAAAAATCAAAAATTCAAGAAACTGTTGCATTATTACACCTTCACCATGCGCGCTTTGCCCAGAAGTCCCTGCGGCCGCAGCAACAGAACCAAGATCAAAATGAAGAACGCAGCCCCATCTTTGTAAGTCGACAAATCGTAACCAACCAACAGACGCTCAGCGATTCCGAGAACAAGGCCACCCACCAGTGCGCCAGGAATCACACCGATCCCTCCCAAAACCGCAGCGGCAAAAGCTTTCAGACCACTGGAGATGCCCATGTAAGGAGTGACCTGATTGTCAGCCATGCCCTGCATGAGACCCGCCAAAACGGCGAGCGCAGCGCCAATGAAAAATGTGATGGAGATGGTGCGATCGAAGGGAACGCCCACAAGCCGCGCAGCATTCGGCTGCAATGCCAAGGCACGAATCCCCTGACCCGGACGGGTTTTTCTGAGGAAGAGTTCGAGCCCAAGTGTGACAGCCAGTGCAACAACGAAAATGAGAATATCTCTGTGACGCACCACGATCTCACCCCAATCAAAAAGACCGTCGGGTAGCTGGGGCAGCTGCACCTGATCAGCAGGCGGGAAAAAAGATTTGATGAATCCAAATACATGACCATCAGGCAACGTTGCTGGATAGCTCTGCGGATTGGGACCCAGAATAGCCTGAACGAGGTTCTGAAGCAGCAAGCTGAGACCGACAGCTGTGATGAGAGGAGCAAGCTTTCCGGCACCACGCAACGGCTTATAACACAGACGTTCCATCGCAACGGCAAAAAATCCCACACAACACATTCCTAGAACGAGAGCAAGGTGCCATGGAAGACCAAGCGAAATGGCGTACATGACAAAATAAGCTCCAACCATGAACAACTCACCGTGGGCAAAGTTCACAAGCTGTAGCACGCCGAAGACCATTGAGTAGCCCAGCGCAATCAGTGCGTAGACACTTCCGACCGCCAGACCATCGAAAAGGTATTGGATAAACTCGAACACCGACAGACACTCCCTGTCCCAAAGAACAAGACAAGGGGAAGGCACCCAGCTGAGATGGCCCTCCCCTGCATTTCAACTCATGCGCAGAAGAAAATCACGGATTCACGCGGGTCAGGAATTTGAATTCCTTCTCCGTGGTGGTGACGATTACGGCGGGCTTCACTGCGTTGCGGTTTTGGTCGAGGCTGATGGTTCCAGTGATGCCATCGAAGTTCTTCATCGAGGCAATAGCATCGCGGATTTTCTTGGGGTCATTCGAGCCAGCCTTTTTAACAACTGCGCGCATAAAGAACCCTGCATCATATCCAAGCGCAGCCATCGCTCCAGGGTTTTCCTTGTTGCGAGCTTTGTACTCACGAACAAATTCCTGAACCCGGGGATCGGTGTCGTCGGAAGCAAAGTGACTGGAAACGTAATGACCAGCAGCGGCCGCACCTGCAATCTTGAACAGATCAGGGCTGTCCCAACCATCCGTTCCGAGGAATTTGGTGTTGAGTTTGAGCTCTTTCGCCTGGCGCAAAATGGCTCCGACCTGAGTGTAATATCCTGGAATGAAGACCACATCAGGCGTTGCTCTGCGCACCTTCATAAGCTGTGTTTTGAAGTCACGGTCCTTCTGTGAGTAGGAGATCACAATCTCGTCTTTGATCGATCCACCGGCTTCAACGAAAGCCTTTCTAAAAGAATCACGCAAACCACGGCTGTAGTCGGAGTCGGAGTCAACCAGAATAGCCGCGGTCTTTGCTTTGAGGTTATTGACAGCGAATTTAGCCATCACTGCACCCTGAAAGCTATCAACAAAGCAAATTCTTGAAATAAAATCTTTGCCCATCGTGATAGTGTCGTTGGTCGAAGCGTGGGTCACAAGCGGAACCTTAGCCGACTGCGCCGCGGTAGATGCAGCGATCGTGTTCGAGCTTGCAACTTCGCCAATAATGACCGCAACCCGGTCGGTGAGAATCAGCTTGTTCACCGCTGCTGCCGAACCCGTGGGAGTCCCCTGGGTGTCTTCAACCTGCATTTTGAGTTGTGGAGCGTCTTTACCTGCCTTCTCGAGGGCCAACTTCAAGCCATTGAGCGATTCTTGTCCGAAGGTTGCCTTGTCACCGGTGAGAGGCAGAATGACGCCCACTTTAACTTCCCCGACTGCAGCATGGGACATCGTTGAGACGCCAAGCCCCAATGAGCAAAGACCTACGGACAGAGCAGCCAAAACAACACGACGGGAGGGCTTGTTTTGCGTGGTCATCGAAACTCCTATGTCTCCACTTCCAAAAGAAGAAGGGAGAGGCGCTGAGGTTTATGAACATGAAGACTCATCTGGTATGTCATTTAGGTTAAGAAAATTCAAGGGTCTCGCCCTGAGACTGCCACCTGGAGGGGCAACTCATGCGTATTTGTATCGCCCAGACACGCGTTCGCGCCGCTGCACTGGACAAAAACTTCGATGCCATGAAGGCTGCCATCAAAGCGGCACGAGCCGATGAAGCCGATCTCATCATCTTCCCCGAAATGGCCCTGCCCGGCTATTTCCTTGGAGATGAATGGGAGCGGCCGCATTTCCTGAAACGCTGCCAAACCTACGCTGAGCAGATTGCCGCATTGAGCAACGACATCGCAATTATCTTTGGCAGCGTGGGTATTGATCCAAATGCCCGCAACGAAGACGGTCGAGTGCGGAAATACAATGCCGCCTTTGTTGCACAAGGCGGCCGTCTTCTTGTCAATGAAGCACTACAGCTGCCGTTCTGGCCGAAAAGTCTCATGCCGAATTATCGCGAGTTCGACGACTCAAGGCATTTTTACGACCTGCGCAAACTTGCTCTCGAACGCGGACTTGCAGCGGAGCAGCTTCTGCATTCGGCTGTCATTCGCCGCCGTGACGGCAGTAGTGCACACCTTGGAATTGGTCTGTGTGAGGATGCGTGGGATCAGGACTACACCTTTAAACCCTATGCTTCTTTGTGCAAAACACAGCCTCGGCCGGATGTGCTCATCAACATCAGTTGCTCCCCGTTCACTTTGGGCAAGCAGAGCAAAAGAAAAAAGTTGTTTTGCGCATTAGCATCTGCAACCGGTCTCCCGGTCATTTATGTCAATGCCGTAGGCAGTCAGAACGTGGGCAAAACGATTTTCAGCTTTGACGGCCAAAGTGGTGTTTATGTGGGAAACAATTTTTTCCCTGCAGCTGATTGTTTTTCAGAATCCATACAGACCATTTCGCCTTTCGCCAGCACACCAACCACCAAAAGATTGCAAAACACCAGTATCGAAGCCAACAGAGCTGAAGAAATCCAAATTGCGCTTGAACATGGTTTGCGCTTTTTGCGCGAAGAGTGGGCTCTGAACAAGGTGGTGATAGGTGTCAGCGGAGGGATCGATTCTGCGCTGTCGGCCGTCATCCATGCGAGAGTCTTCGGAGCTGAGAACGTTAGCTGTGTTAACCTTCCTTCACAATACAATTCACAACTGACCATGGATGCAGCTCGCTCTCTCGCGAAAAATCTGGGCTGCGCTTATGCGTCATTGAGCATCGAAGAATCGGTCAAACTCACCCTCCGACAGCTTGAAGATGCCCGTAAACAAGGAATTCTGCTGCCCACACAACTCAATCCACTTGTCCCCGAAAATATCCAAGCACGTGACCGCGGCTCACGTCTTGTGGCCGGAGTGGCTGCTGCGGTTGGGGCTGTTTTTCCTTGTAATGCCAACAAAACTGAAATGACCGTGGGATACTCCACCCTTTACGGCGACCACGCAGGATACCTCGCACCACTCGGCGATCTCTGGAAAGGCGACGTGTATGCCTTGGCACACCACTACAACTCAACCATTTACGGACGAGAAATCATTCCGCACGACACACTGACGGTGAAGCCCAGTGCTGAACTTTCACCACACCAGGACGTCACCAAAGGTCTAGGTGACCCACTTCACTATCCCTACCACGACGCGCTTTTTCGGTTGTGGGTAGAGGACTGGAACAGACACGATTTCGACAGCATTCTCGAGGCCTGGCACTTGGGCGAACTGCCAAGGCTGGTTGGAGCTGAGGCAGCTCAGTACCTGGCTCAACACCTTTCAACTGCAGAAGCCTTTGAGAGCGATTTGCGGAGATGGTGGAATGCCTACATTGGCATGGGAGCATTCAAAAGAATCCAGGCCCCACCGGTGCTGGCCCTCACGCGACGCGCCTTCGGATTCGATCACCGTGAGGCGGTCGGACTTCACTTAGGGCGAGGAAAATAACGTTTCAGAAGCTCATTTTCTTTTTGCCAGACGCGGCTTCCACGCGTGACAGTAGCAATACCTACGCGCAACTGCTCGGAGATCTCCCGTTGGGGCGTTCCTCGAGCAAGTCCATCCAAAATTCCCAACCGTTGCACCAAAGCATCGATTTCCGCCGGAGTCAGAAGTGATTTCAGCAACAACACCAAATCATCTTCTCTGGCATTCTTGAGAAAGCCTGTGAGTTCAGAGACGCGCGGATCAATGGTTTCCATGAAATCCTCGTTGCTGTAGGGTTGCTCAGCCGGAGGCGGGACAATGCCAGTGGGATGTTCAAACGGACAAGCAATCATCCCTGAAGCCGAGGAGATTAACTCGCCTGCGGTGGATTTTCCTGGGTGCTTTCGGGATCTTTCTTTTCGGATGAGCGTCCCATCCGCACACCAGACTGTGGGCGCGTGACATAACAAACCGTGTCCATATGGGTGAGGATGTTTTTCAGAAAGTGCCGCCGCGCCCGCACCACACTTCGACCGCGCGAGATATCGAAGTTGAGGATTGGTTCTTGGGAATCGGATTGTCCGAAAATCTTAAGACGGAGAAAATCTACACGCGGATCTTGATCAAATTCGATAACCGCGACTTTGAGTTCATCCCAGGCAAAAATTCGCTCACGAAAGCGCGTACAGACCGAGATTCCACGCAGCCCCACTAGGATTCTTTTGATGCCGGTCAATTGAATGACCAACAGCAACACACAAGGCAGCAAAACAAGAAAGACGAACGAGAGCGCCATGCCAATCACCTCGTTGGGATTGGAGAAGCGCACTTGAGCACTCGTGATAAGGAAGAAGACACAGCCCGCAAGTCCTGCGAGCGAAACCCACAGCTGACTCCCAGGGAAGGCATAATACCAACGCCCCTCAGAGGTGAGCTCACTAAAGAGAATCGCCTCACGCTCTTCGTTGGCGCGCTGTTCAATTTCCTGAACCACCTCTTCGGAGGGATTAGGCAGCTGTGAGAGCTGCAACAGAGTTTGATAGGACTCTTCGAAACGACCCCAAGAATCGAGAATTCTCGCCTTGAGACGCAGTGCTTCTGGGTTGCGTGGAGCCAGGTCGAGCAAATCCTCGAGGATTTGTAGCGAACCGGTGCCATCGCCTGCTGCGTAAAGTTTTTGTGCTTCATTTACGTGTTTCATACCCAACCTATCGGCGGGCACGAACTGAGACTGAGTCCCCCCAGACATGAAAATGCCGCCAAGCCAAACGGCTGGCGGCAATTCACAAGCGGGGTCAGCAGGGAATTAGCCCTGAGCAACAACCCAAATCTTGAATTCTGCTGCAACTTCTGGGTGAAGTTTAACAGAACCACGATAAACACCAACGCGTTTGATGTCGTCGAGGATGGTGATGGAACGGCGGTCGAATTCATAGCCTTCTGCTTTGAAGGCTTCGGCCAGCTCTTGTGTGGTTACGGTTCCGAAAATCTTGTCTTCTTCGCCCACGGCCTTCTGAACAGTGAGAGAAACAGAGCTGATTTGTGTCGCAAGTTCTTTTGCGGTGGCGAGGGCTTTAGCCTTGCCCAGTTCAGCCAAACGGAGCTGGTGTTCGAGTTGAGCTTTGTTACGAGCATCAGCAAGAATTGCGAGCTTGCGTGGGAAGAGGAAGTTACGAGCAAAGCCAGGCTTGACCTTTACGAGGTCGCCAATGTGGCCGAGATTAGGGACGTTTTGTTGAAGTAATACCTGCATGTCTATACCCCGATCATGAATCTTCGATCCGAAAACGGAAACAACGGCCTACACCGCATTTTTGTTTTTGGCAAGCCGGTTTCTAAAATCATAGGCATTGTCGAGCAATCCGAGTCCCGCGAGTACCGCAACAATCAGGAAAGGCCCACCATTGAGGGAGCTCGAGAGGAGCAAAACGGCAAATACTGCCGCCATCGCGACCAGCGGACGCAAACGGGCGTGAACGACAAGTGCACCCTGCAAAGCCAAAGCAACCAAGACAATCAGCGCTGCCAATGAAGACCAGACCAAAGCAGGCCCCACGGGCTCTGCGGGAAGCCAGCTTCCGAGCTCTGCCTCACCCTTCCAGAGCGACGAAACGTACAGCAGCACCCCCAGCGCCGGCAACGCAAGCCAAAGGGGAACGGCATATAATCGCGAACACCACCCGGGCTCGGCCGAAAGTGTAAATCGATAACCGAAGAGATCTGTGGTTTTTGGGGGCGTAGGCTCACGACCAAGACGCTTCAACCACGCGGGAGCCTCGCTTTTCTTTTTTTCATCGGGCCAGCGGGGAACGGCACCAGGAGAGGCTGCGGAGAGCTTTTTGGAGTGCGACTGTACAACGATTGGGTTTTTGACCGCGCTGCCAGTAAACGTGGAAGCCCTTTCCAGACCAACAAGTCCCTTCATGCTCTCAAAGGTCTGCTGAAAAATCGAAACCATCTGTTGCGGAAAGACGTCGCGATTGTCGAGAACATACCGCAAAACCACCCGCATGCGTTCGGTTTGGTTGAAGGCAAAATCGATAAGGACCAGCGTGGCAAAAAGCGACCCCAACACAAATACCGAAAGCGCACCCGCATCTGCGAACAACAACCATGCCAAGCGCTGCCAGCTTTGCTGGTCGAGAAAGCGCTGCATTTCATCGATAACCCGAGACTCACGGAGCTGTCGTAGAAGTGTTTCGGCCTGCGAAGCACTGGTTGAGCCAAGCGTGCGGTTGATTTCAGCACCCAGCCACGCCTCGACGTTGAATCCTTGAGGGATGCTCAGCAGACTCACGGCCATCAGCACCACAGGAACTGCAAGAATCAAGAGCGCCCACATTGCAGAAATGTTTCTCGAGCGCATCGACAGCGTCAATCCCAAAAATGGCAGGCTGAGAAGACCAAATGTTCCCGCCATCACAAACACGGGAAGACGTGTCGCTACGCCAAGAATATAGATAAGCACGGAAACTGTGGCCATAAGGAAAAGTGCACTGCGCAAACGCAGAATCGAGGCCACTTGCGCCACATGATATGCAGCCAACGGAAAGACAAAAGCCAAAAGGCTAATGGCAATCAGAATACCCGACAACAGAAGACCCGCGGAGCGTTTCTGCTGCGCGGGCCCTTCCGGGTGAACTCCGGATGGCTTTTCATTCCAATTAGGAAAACCATTCATTCAGAGATCTCTTTTTATTGGAGTTGACGGGAGTGAGTAAAAACTCACTCTTCGTCGCGTGGAGAACCACGGCGAGCGCTCATGGAGTCGCCTTCAGCGCGCTCACGAGCCTGTTCAGCTGCGCGCGTAGCAGCTGCTTCAGCTTGCTTCTGCAGCTCAACGCGACGAGCTTCGACGTTCACCTTGTCTGAGAGCTTGATAATCAGGCTGCGCAGAACGTTTTCGTCGAGCTTCAGAATGCGCTCGAGCTCGCGAGCGTCTTCCTGAGTCGTTGCAACATCGTAAATATGGTAAACGCCACGGGTTACCTTGTTGATGGGATATGCAAGCTTGCGAACACCCCAAGTGTCCTTGCGGATGATTTGACCGCCATTGGTCCCAATAATAACCTCCCAACGAGCCAGCATCTTGCTGAGCTCAGCTTCGGGAAGGTCCGGCTTGGTGATGATCATTGCTTCGTATTCACGCATTATAAAGGCTCCTTCTGGATCGCTGCTGAAACACATGAGCCCCCTCATCAACTTCTGGTGTGTGGGGGCAAGGAGATTAACCAGGCCGCCTCGCATAACCGCTCTTGAGACAACATGCAAGCTCTCATTTGCAAAGGGTGCGAAAATTTTAAGGTACTGGCAGGAGTTTGCGGGCCCAAAAGACCCGCTCGGGCGGCGCCGAAGCTCTCTTCTTTGGCGCACGCTGATTCGTTCAGCTCACTTAGCCCTCGCTGCCCTCGCTGCCCTCGCTGCCCTCGCTGCCCTCGTGCCCCAGACAACAGCTGCGGCTGCCCCTTGCCGTCTCAGCCTGCCGGTCTCTGCGGGGCTCGTTGGCGTGGTCTCGGGTCAGCTCGCTTGTTCCCAGACGATCGACTGGGGGATCCGCACCGGGGCTGCCTTGCTCGGGTTTCAAAAACCAGTACCGTACGTCCGCACTTCAGCAACAGTGGCTTTTCCCCCAACAACTGCGCAAAAAAATCAAGACAACCAAAAAACCCCGTGGCAGTTGCTGCAGACTCTACGCTACGTTTACCTTCCAGCAGACAGTCTCGCACAACTTCAAAGCCTCGGGTCAAACTCTTCCCTGAGGTCGCATGCGCCTCAACAGTGGTCAGCCCTGCTCGACTCAGACATCGCGTTTGAGCTGCGCTACATGACCTCGAAAAATGAGGCGCCTACATCCGCCTTCGGAATAAAAATTTGGCAAACCGTACCGCCGCGTTGGCGCACGCTTGGAGCACTGCAGGACACCCGCAATGCCAATGCCCATGGAGTTGTTGGAACGTATTTCTTTCAGAAAAATCGATGGTCGGGCGAAGTCGGAATCGGACGCATGACAGCAGACGTGGATCGCGTGTCGGCAACATTCTTTTACCCGACTTTTGCGCTGGCCTTGGATTTGGGAGAACTGTGAACGTGAAGCTGAAAATCCCTTATGCTGCGTCCATCTTACTTCTGTATGGGTGCGATGTCCGCACTCGACTCGATGAAGTTGTTGTGGCTCCCGGGCCTGAAATTTCTCTCGCACAGGGGTTAGCTATACAGGGAAGCATAGAGCGCGTTGGTGCTGCACATGCCGAATTCATTCCCGCCACGCCCACTTCGCTGTCAGGATTCGGCGGAGGTGCGCGGCGCTTTATTCCACCAGTTTTTCTAAAAGGAGGGGACGTTTCGTTCTGCAAGCCATTCGAAAAAGTCGAACTGGCCCCAAAGATCAAAACTGCGGTTCTTGAGGTTAGAAGCGATGCAACCTCTCCAGCTCAGAATTTGTTTGTTGTATCGCTCGACCTGGTTGCCGTAACATCGGACCTCACCCAAAAGATCCATGCGGCCATTGATGATGTCGCTGGCAAAAAAACGGCAAACCTCAACAACACATTGGTCGTGGCAACGCACACCCACTCAGGGCCCTCCGGGCTCTCAGAAAATCCAATGTGGAGTGCTTTTGTTTGCGATAAATACAATCCGCAGCTTACAAATACATATCTAAGTCTTTTTAAGGAGACCCTTCGCAAATCATTTCAACAGCTGCAAGAAGTTAGTTCCATCAGCACACGCTCTGCGCAAATTCCTGCTCTGCTCAAAAGCCGCTTCGATGGCATGCAACCGAACACGGACATCTCTCTTTTGACGTTTAAAAGCGCTCATGGGCGTATTCCACTCGCACTCCTGCGCATGGCTGTGCATCCAACGGCCTACGGCCCCAGTGACCTCGTTCTGACAGCAGATCTCGTTGCTCCATTGGAGCGAGCCACACAGCAGCTTTTCAATGCAGATGAAGTATTTCTCCTGCAGACAGAAATCGGCAATATGACCGCAAACCTCGACGGCCAAAGCCACGAGCGCTGGGCAAGCGCGGTTGCCAACGCCCTGACGAACTCAAAATCAAATTCCGACAGCCTCACCAGAAAAGTGAGCACTACAGCCACCCGTGTGGCACTCCCACCAGCGCATCTCAATTGGAAAAGCTGTGGAGCTGGCCCAGCAAATGCTGTGGTCGGGCTGGGTATTCTTGAAAACCTTCCTCAATCTGTTCCTCTGACAGCCTGGAAGATAAATTCAGAATTGAATTTATTTTTTCCTGGCGAATGGACCGCTTCGGGCGCCGAACTCCTCAAGACCGCACTGAAAAAGAAAATGCAGCCACTTGAAACTTTGCAAGTGTACTCTCTAGCGCACGATTACACGGGATATCATTTGAACAGCAGCGATTATCAAGCAAAAGCGTTGGAAGCTTGCTCGTCGCTGTTTGGACAAAACGGCACGGAGCACTTCACAGACGCTCTCAATCGACTCGACCTTCCGCAATAAAACGACGCTGCAGTACCAGGGCTGCCAAAGCTGGCATCGAAATCGCTGCCAAGGTCCACCAAAACAACCAGAGCGCATCGTCTTGTGTATGACGCACACCCTCATGATGTGCATGCATACCTTCATGTTGCAATGCACCAGGCAAAACCGTCATCAAAACACAGGTCAGCAACGCGGTCAGAACCGGAAGCCACCAGTATTCATGGACAAGTCGACGCATCTGGAATCGATCGAGAAAGACCAGAAGGCAAAGCACAGGCACCAAGGTAAAGAAGAACCCACACACGATCGGACACCAGGGATCTGGCAAGCGGTGAAGAAAAGCTGCCGTGTCGAGAGAAAACGCCGTGAGTGCGACCGAATTCTGGGAACAGAGCGATAAAGAAAAACTGTAACCTAGCAAAGAAAGAAAACAGTAAGCGAGAAAAAAACGTTTCCTTGAGCGCACCAGTTCAACATTAATTTTCTGTTGAACGGCCTTCATGCGTCCACGCACATGCTCAGGAACTTCGCCGGAAAGTTCATTGAAAGTATTGAAGGAGCCGGCCATATCGTCGTGTGACGTGGGTTCGTTTTTTTTATCCGACATTATTCATCTCCTTCCTTTTTGTGACCACTGCCCAAGAGTGTACGCAACTTCTCAAGCGCACGGCTGTATATCTTTCTCAGTGCGACCTCGCTCTTGCCGCTTTCATTCGCCAACGTGCGAAAACTCTTCTCATCGACAAGTCGCCCCTGCATCACCGCACGTTGTTCCTGACTCAAGCCTGCAACCGCCGTGCTGAGCTCTTCAGCCGGATCAAAACCGCCTTCTTCGAGCGGCGATAGAACACCCGTAGTAATGGAAGGTAGAATCTGGGCCTCGTTTCGATGCGGCAAATCCGACAGGTCCACGGCGACTTCCGTTTTGCCCGAGGCTTTGCGCAGAGCATCAATGCAAGCGTTGTGGACGATTGTGAAAAACCAGGGCAACGCAGCGGCATTGGTTCTATAGAGATGAATCTTTGAGTGCAGCTTGAGAAAAACCTCTTGCGAAACCTCGGCAGCGAGCTCCGGGCGTGCCAGCTTCCGAAGTGCATACTGGTAGACACGCCCACGGTGGCGGACGAAGAACGCATCAAATGCCTCTGGGTCGCCTTGTGCGTATCCCTCGAGCAGCTCTTCATCGCTTGGTTCGCCTGAATGCAACATAAACGCAATACTTCCAGGATCTTAAAATCGACAACACTCCCTCGTCACAAAACCAGAAGTGCTTCCGTAGACGTGTACGAATGATAACAAAGGATGTGACGCATGACTCCCTTGTCTCCCAAAATATGCGCCGTGGGCTCCAAACGCTCCTGCGCAGCCGTTTACACCGCGGCGCTTGCCGCTTTGAGTTGTCTTCATTCTGCGGATGCTGAGGCACACCCCGTGGTTTTTGAACAAGGAACAGCCATCATGGGACACCACCACGGTGACATGGCTGCTCTGGAGGTCATCCACTCACCACGCTGGTGGTACGGGCTAGGCATTGAAGCTGAACGAACAAAAGATTCATCGATTGTTTTGGCTCGTGCCAATGCGCTCGTTTGGCGTGGAAATTTTCCAGACCTACAGAGCAATCTTTACTTGGGTCTCGATGCTGGAATGGCATGGGGCCCCATGACTGGCCATGGGGGCGCGCACCACCGCAGCACCACGAATCTAGACACCTCAAGAGAGGGCGAACGTTCACGGGTGCAGGCCTGGAGAATTGAGTGGGATGCTGAGGACAGGCAGTTTTACGGCAAAGGGCGCTTCACACGCATTTTCAAAGACGAACGGGCGTTCTCCAATGAAACAGTGACACGCCTTGGACTCGCCCCCTACAAGGCGCAAGCTGAAGAACCCGCACTCTGGACCATGCTCGAATGGACGACAAATTCTGACTCAAAATTCAGAGTCACAGAGCACGAGATCACACCATTGGTCCGTTACTTTTATCGCAACATGCTCTTTGAGGTTGGCAGTAGTCTGAGCGGAAAACTCACATTTAACTACATGATTCACTATTTTTAAGGGAGGTTCTGAACCATGAAAGGAACTCTGCGAACGCTCGTTAGCACAACATTCTTGCTTGGAGGAATGATCTTGAGCTCTGCTGCTTCAGCCGATCTTATCAAAGTGAACGTTAATGGCATGGTGTGTGGCTTTTGCGCTCAAGGTATCAACAAAAAACTCGACAAAACGGGTCTTGTTGAGAAAATTAAAGTCGACCTTGAAAACAAAATCGTGTCCTTCTCAACCTTGCCTGGCAAGGAGTTCAGTGACGAAAGCATCACCAAACTGATCACCGAGGCAGGCTACACAGTTGTGAAGATCTCGAGGGAAAAACCATGAGCAAAACCTGGGCAGGGCTCGCGCTTCTCGGCAGCACGGCGACTCTGTTGTGCTGTGTGATACCTGCCCTGCTCGTGGCACTCGGTTTTGGAGCCAGTGTTGCTGGAGTATTTGCGGCATTACCGCAGCTGAGCCTGGTGAGTGACCACAAAGGGGCAATTTTTACTGCCGCCGGTGCGTTGATTGCATTGGCCTTCTGGGCGAGAAGCCGGCCAGAGGCACAAGTGTGTCCGACCGATCCCGCGCTCGCAAAAGCGTGCATAAGAACCCGAAGATTCTCAGCCGCTCTGCTCTGGTTCGCAACGCTTCTTTACAGTGGTGCTTTGTTTTTTGTGTACGCCCTACCCCATCTCCTTTGAGCTCAGTGACCGTGACCTGAGCTCTGGGAGTGGATGTTTGGAAGCGAACTTTCAACTGTATCGTGTTTTGTGTTCTCGTCTTTTTTCGAGACCTGCCGTTCGCCAACCTTACGCTGCACAGCCTCGCGCTCAAGGAGGTAATCCTTAGTATAAACCCACTTGCGCTCGGCGAGACCAGCCATTGAGTACTCGGGGCCCATGCGGATGGCATCCACAGGGCAAGCCTCTTCGCAGTATCCGCAAAAGACGCAGCGGAGAATATCGATCTCAAAACGAACAGGATACTTCTCGACGCCTTTGTCGGGGCTCTCGCCCGCAACAATCGTGATGCACTGTGCAGGACAGTTGGTAGCGCAGAGGAAGCAGGCCGTGCAGCGCACCCGACCATCCGGACGCTTGGTGAGGAAGTGTGCTCCCTTGAAGCGTTCGGAGTATTGGTACTCCACTTCGGGCCACTGAACTGTATTGGATTCCTCGAGACCAAAAACCTGTTTGGCAAACGTCACGAGCGTTGTGCCCATGCCCACAAGCGACGTGGCGAGGTAGCCATTCTTGAAATTACGTTCTGGATCCCGAGAGACGTTCACATAAGCCATGCGTCATTCACCTCGTTCAATCAAAGTGCCGCCTGAGCCATTTTGCTCAGGTCTGCGAAGTATTCATCCACACCCTTGACCGCCGTGAAGACGGAAGGATTTGCCTTGAGCTTTTGCGCAACGCCGTTGAAGTTCACGAAAGTTCCGCTCTTCTCAGCAAAGACCTTCACAGGCATACGCATCCACATCTTTTTGGCCGACTCGTTGAGCGTGTTGCCGAAATAAACGGTTTTCTTAAGCTCAATGAAACGTCCCAAAGCCTTCGCCAGATTCGGATATCCTGCTTCCACTTCAGGTCCGAAAATCAGCGTGAGTTCGGCTCCTACCGAGGCCAACGCGCTGAAATCGCCCTTGAGCATGACAGGTGAAACACCCTGTTCTTTAAAGACATCCATCATGCCGCGGGTGTTCGGATTGCGATCGCCGCGGAACAAAATTCCATCGAAGTCTTCAACCTTCTCAGATTCATCACGCCACACAAAAACCTTGGGTGTTGCTTTGAGAAGGGACTTCATGGCTGTGAGGGTCGCCGCGTACTCTTCATTGGTGAACTGGGCCGTGAACACCAAAGCAACCTTTTCAGCAGCCGTTGACTTCAAGGCATCGCTCACGGCATGCAAAGCAGCCTGGCTCGAGACCGTTTCTCCATTGAGAAGGGGAGCCGGCAAGCGTGCCGACGCATTGAGATGCTCGTACATGGTACGACCCGTATCGCACATCCAATGGCCGTTGACATCAGCATTGTGGCGCGGCTTCAAGCGATAGTATTCGCGCTGGTTGCTATTCTGGAACAGGTTGACGTTGCATCCCGTTGAGCAACCCGGACAGACAGTCTTGGTTTCCTTCAGGAACCACACGCGACACTTGAAGCGGAAATCTTTGGCTGTGAAAGCGCCCACCGGGCAAATATCCGCAAGGTTGTAGCTGTAGTTGTGTTTGATTTTGCGTCCTTGGTAAGTACCAATGGTCGCCTGATCACCACGGTTAAAGATGCCAAGCGTGCTGGTTTTGGTGACTTCGTCTTCGAAGCGCACGCAGCGTGAACAGAGAATACAACGCTCGGTGTCGAGAACCAGCGTGTCGCCCACGTCGAGTGCCTTGGGCTTTAGGACTTTCTCGTCTTCCATCTGCGACTGGTACTTGCCCACCTTCATATAGTAGTTCTGCAACTCACACTCACCCGCCTGGTCGCAGATCGGGCAATCCAGCGGGTGATTGATAAGATGGAATTCCAACGCCCACTTGTGAGCGTCTTTCACATCTGCAGAAACTGTGTCGACCTTCATGCCTTCGGTTGCAGGAGTATTGCAGGCAATCTGCAACTTGGGCATCCCTTCAACCTTCACCATGCAAAAACGACACACACCCGCGATCGACAATCCCGGATGCCAACAAAAATGAGGTACAGAGACTCCCAGCTTCTGCGCAGCTTCCATAATCGTGCTGCCAGCAGGAACCGAGATGGATTGGTTGTTGATGCTCAACGTGA
The DNA here is from genome assembly GCA_044376655.1 of Silvanigrellaceae bacterium. GTDB lineage: Bacteria > Bdellovibrionota_B > Oligoflexia > Silvanigrellales > Silvanigrellaceae > RFOM01. The sequence goes on along the minus strand of JBILKQ010000011.1, from coordinate 18,639 downwards.
CCTGATTCGACATGTTTCACCCGTGCGCCTGAGCTGCGTTCTGCTTCGATTTGTAAAATTCAAGAAACTCGTGTGCGAACTTCTGCGGAATGGAACGAGCAGGTCCAGCAGCAGCATCTGAGAAAGTACAGATTGTGCGGCCCATCATCTTGCCAGCGACATCTGCAATCTTTTCTGCATCACCAGGAGCACCCTCGCCGTTGACAATGTCGCGCGACATCTTAAGGAGCCAGCCGGTTCCTTCGCGACATGGAGTACACTGCCCACAGGATTCATCTTTGAAGAAGTGCATGAGGTTCTCGAGAACGTGAACCATGCTCACATCTTCTGGAATCACGATCACCGCTCCGGAGCCCAACATCGTTCCTGCTCCCGCGAACGCTTCGTAGTCCATGGTCATGTTTTCGATTTCGGCAGCCGTCAGAACAGGTGCGGAGGCTCCACCGGGAATCACCGCCTTGAGCTTCTTACCGCCGATGAGTCCACCGCAGTCTTCATAAATAAAACGCTTGAGTGGATACCCCAAGGGCAACTCATAGCAGCCTGGGCGCACGACAGGTCCGCTGATATTGAACAGCTTGGTACCTGCCGACTTTTCTGTTCCAAATTTCTTGTAGGCCTCAGCACCATTGCGAATGATCCATGGAACTGCAGCAAGGGTTTCTACGTTGTTCACGATGGTCGGCTTACCAAGGTAACCTTTCACCGCGGGGAATGGGGGCTTAAGCTTGGGCTGCCCTTTTTTGCCTTCAAGAGAGCTAATAAGACCAGTTTCTTCACCACAGATATAAGCACCTGCACCCACATAGACGTCCATATGGTGCTTGAAGCCTGTGCCCATCACGTTGTCACCCAGGTAGCCCGCGTCGTAGGCCTCCTTAATCGCCTGCTCGCACCACGCGATTTCGTCGTAGAACTCACCGCGAAGGTAGATGTAGCTCTTCGACGCACCAATCGCGTAAGCAGCAATCAGCTTACCTTCAACCAACATGTGCGCGTTGAGTTCCGCGATGTAGCGGTCTTTGTAAGTACCAGGCTCGCCTTCATCGAAATTTGTGATGAGGTATTTCTCACCGGGAGCTTTGGGGACAAAGCCCCACTTCATTCCGGTTGGGAATCCAGCACCACCACGTCCGCGCAAGCCAGACGCCTTCACAACATTGATGACGTCTTCAGGACTCATTCCGCCCTTGAGCACCTTCTCGAGAGCAGCGTAGCCACCATGCTTTTTGTAAGCCTCGAGCGAGCGGCTGTTGGGAACACCCTCGAGCTCAGTGAGTACACGGAATTCGTTGGGCTGACGACCATTATAAGGACTGTTCATTACTGGCATTGCAGGGCCCTTTCGTCACTGTTTGGAAGAGCGCGCGGCCGAGTCGGCTGCACACTTCTTTGCCGCGGCAGGGAGTTCTTTTTTGCTATAGTCTGCGATCAACTTGAGCGCGAGCTCCGGTGTTACGCTGAGGTGGCGATCTTTGTTCACCAAAGCAACAGGAGCGTATCCACAGACGCCAAGGCACTCGACTTTGTGGCACTCGAACGGAACCGGCTTGCCTGACTTTTCGGCCTCAGCAATGTGAGCCTTTGCAGCTGAGATTGTTTTGTCGGCACCATTCAACCAGCATGAGATGCTACCACAGACCTCAAGACGATAAGGCTTTGGAGGTGCCTTGCGGTACATTGTGTAGAAGCTCAACACTTCGTTCACATCCACGACGCTCAGACCATGTTCAGCCTCGAGCGCCTGCACCGCTTCCTTTGAGATCCAGTCGTTTTCGTCTTGGATGGCGTGCAAGATGGGGAGGATACTGGAACGCTTGGTTTCATAACGTCCAAGGTAGCCTTTGATTTTTTCATTCAGAGCGGGCGAGAAAAATGAGGCCATGAATGTATCTCCGTTGTCGACCTCAGCGGTCGAGCTCTCCAGCAATGATATTGATTGAACCAAGCGCTGCGACGGCGTCTGCGAGACGTCCCCCCACACACATCTGCGAGAATCCGCTCATCAGGGCAAAGCAAGGTGGGCGGCATTTCACGCGATAAGGCGTACCCGAGCCATCGGAGATGACGTAGAAGCCAAGCTCACCGTTGGCACCTTCAACAGCGTGATAAACTTCGCCCGCCGGCGGCTGAACACCATTGATAATGAGCATGAAGTGGTTCATCAGCCCTTCGATGTTGCCATACACATCCTGCTTGCTTGGAAGAGAGATGGCTTTGTTGTCAACAGCAATGGGACCTTCGGGGATGTTGTTGAGACACCAGCGCAGAATGCGGATACTTTGCCGTACTTCTTCCATGCGCACGAGATAACGATCGTAGGTGTCACCCTTCACGCCCACAGGCACATCGAATTCGACTTGATCATAGAAGTAGTAGGGTTCCTGCTTACGAAGGTCGAGCTCATATCCGGTTGCACGCAAGCATGGACCAGTGAAACCAAACTGAACTGCAGTTTTTTGGTCGATGACGCCAGCACCACGGGTGCGCTGCACAAAAATGCGATTTGTGGTGAGCAGCTTATCCATTTCTTCATGCGTTTTGGCGATATGCTCGACAACTTCCTTGGCGTCTTGGATCCAACCTGCAGGCAGATCAAATCCCAAACCACCAATGCGAGTGAGTGAAACCGTGAGACGCGCACCACAAAGTTTTTCAAACAGGGTGTAAACCTTCTCGCGCTCATTGAACATGTAGAAGAAGCCCGTGAGCGCACCGAGGTCAACGGCATTAGTACCGATGCAAACATAGTGATCGATGATGCGGGAGAGCTCATCGAGAACCATGCGCATCATCGTTGCTTTAGGTGGAACCTGAACACCGAACATCTTTTCAACGGCAGCAGCCCAAGCGTTGTTGTTGATGGGCGCCGAGCAGTAATTGAGCCGATCGGTGTAGGGAATGATTTGGTTGTAGTTGTGCGTTTCGCACATCTTTTCGAAGCAGCGGTGCAAATAGCCGATTTCGGAATCAAGCTCTTTGATGTTTTCGCCACCATCGACCACGGCCATAAAACGCAGTGTTCCGTGTGTTGCCGGGTGAGCAGGGCCAACGTTGATCCACATGAGGTCGTCGCTGTGCTTCTTCATTAACCTTTCGCGGTCACGCTCAAAGGAATGCTCAAGCGGCTGCCCTGACATCTGTTGAATTTGATCGGCAGGATAATCTTTACGCAGCGGATGGCCGACAAACTCTTCGTGACAAAGAATGCGACGCAGATCCGGGTGACCTTCGAACTTCACTCCGAACATATCGAAACATTCGCGCTCGAACCAATTTGCGCCTGCCCAAACGGTAACAACCGAGGCTACAGTCTCGCCCTCTCCGACTTGAGTCTTGACGCGCAAACGGCGGTTCAGATCTTTGTTGAGAAGGTGATAGACAACATCAAAGCGCTTTTCGCGCTCGGGCCAATCGACACCACAGATATCGAGCATGAAATTAAAACCATGCTTCGTTTTCAGTATCTCCATGACCCCGAGAACGGTTTCTTTGGGAATGAAGAGTGTTTGCTCGTGGTTTTTGTCGGAGCGCTCTTCAAGGGTGAAATCACGTCCTGCAAAGCTGGACTTCAAGCTGGCGAGAATGTCAGCGTAAAACGGACTCGCGTTATCCATCGGCTCAGGGCCTCCGTGCGTTCGACGGGCTGTAGAGTTTGTGCATATCTTTACAAAAACATGCACATACAAAGTCATCACTCACTGGAAGTCAACCCGCAGACCCATCCGCGGACAACTTTTGACTTCAGCTTTGTACAGTGACCCCATGAGAGTCGCACAACCAACGAGAACATCAAGGCCAATCCGGCCGCTTTTTGGAGATAACCTTTGCATCAATTTGCAGCGCTAAAGAGCAGACGCACACACAGGGCCTCACCAATACAGCTCCGCGGCGCAGTTTGCTTCATTCAACAGCAACGAGATAGCGTGCAAGATTTTTAAAATGCGCTTGAGCGACCTCCTCACGCGACTCACCACGCAGCTGTGCCGCGGCAGATAGGATCGCTGACAAATACCTGGGCTCATTCCGGACAATTTGCTCGCTCCCTGGCAGAACCGGTGCAAGGTCGGGAGAGTCGGTCTCCAACAAATACTCATGCTGGGTTGCCAAACGCATCGCTTCCCTCATCCGTATGGCATTGGGCCAGGTCAGGACACCACCAAAACTCGCAAAACCACCTATGCGACGCAGAAGAGGAAGATCTGATGCCGGGCCCGGATAGCAATGCACCATGAATTTCCCAAGCCCTTTCGTTTGTGCGGTCTTGAGACGCTCTAAAGTATGCCCCCACGCGGCGCGACTGTGAAGAATTAGGGGAAGACTCAGCTCCAGAGCAACCGCAAGACACACCTCGAAACCAAAATCCTGCGCCTTTAACAATTGCTGCTTGTCGCGCCAGCCCTTCAGACAATCACGCGAAGCATCAAAGCCTGTCTCACCAATAGCCCAGATCAAGCGCGAGTGGGCGCGTGCGACACAGCAAAACTCCGCAGCATCTTGCTCGGCTCTGCACTGATCAAAATCTCCGCTTTCAGTTCGCCAGCGTCGCGCAATTTCCATCGGATGCAGACCAAGGCTGGCCATCACACGAAATTTGGTGGGATCCTCAAACAGCCGGAAAAACTCAACTTTGCTTTGTACCCGATCTACTACTTCAGTTGAACATGTAGAATTCAAGCGTTCAAAATCATCCCACCAGACTCCAGCGGCTAAGCATCCCTGCACCCCTGCCTGCAGAGCGGATTCAACAACTCTTTTCCACTCATCTCGCGCAAACGCTTCCGGATGACAGTGAGCATCTATCAACGGTGCCAGGTGGTCGCTCATTGATTCTTCTGACTCAAAAGAGATTCCACGTACCCCGCTGTCGCTGGGAAATAATATCCAACTCCCAGCGAGGCGGCTTCCCAGCCCATGAGTCGAAATGCCCCCTGTTCATCAATGGGAGATTTCGCGCGGCTGATGGCGTGCGCGCCAACTTGAAAGAAAATATTATCGCTAAAATAGGCCACCCAATCGAGTCCGGCATGTGAGGCACCTAAGTAGCGTTCATCTAGACTGTCAGCGGACTTTGAGGTTGGAAAATAAGCCATGGGACCATACCCCAAAAAGAGGCGAAATGCCCCAGCGGGTGTGTGGAACGAAATCACGGCATCGAAAGGCACGGTGAGCGCAAAGGCTCGGAAGATTCGTGTCTGCTGATCTTTCTCCGAGAGAGCTGCAATTTCAGCGCGGCTTGCCAACTCGCGATCAACGCGAACCTCATGTGAAATCGAGTCAATGTAGAGGGAAGGGCCAAATTGAAAACCAGCATCCCATGCATCGTATTGATTCGGATGCTGTACCGATGCCACTGAGACAAGACCAAATAAAGAAGACTTACCTGAAGTTCGTTGGCTTTGAGTGGGGATGTTGTTAGCCAGGGTCAATGAGGGATTGGACGCAGAGAGCGCAATACTATTTGGCAACAATTTGAGGGAACGTCCGAGGAACTGACTAACCACTCCACCCTTAAGCTTCTCGAACTTTTCTCGCTTGAAGTTTTTACGGTAGGTATTTTCAGCCTCCTTGGAATACAAATCCCAAAGGCTGAAACTGACCGTGACAACGCTATCGGTCTGTTGCTCTATCCTCATCTCGATAGCCTTCACAGCACCCGTGTCACGCAGCAGCTGCGAGAGCTTGAAGCCCATCTCCGCATTCAAAATTTGCTTTACACTTACAGTCTCCAGCATTGAACGCTGTAATGCATCAGCAGAAACAGAGGCAGGAACAAATTCAACACATTCTTGCTCCACGCGCTTTGCAAAACTTTTAGCCTCTTCGACCAGGGCTGCTTTCAGGGAGAGATCGGGCTCGATGTCAGGGAAATGAATCAACACGCGCGCGCATTTATTCGGAATATGCTCCTGCAGCGCCTCAGGCACCGAAAGAGTATGCTGAATGTGGTTAGGACACTCGAATGCAGCACCCGTCAGGAAATCCAGGCCCACAGCCGTGCCGTAAACCAGGAGTGCAGATAAGGGCTCGGAAACAGCAAGCAAACCTAACGGCAGGTTGCCACCAAACACGGTTCCGAAGCGCACTTTACAACCCACTTCAATTTTACGCCGGTAGGCATCGTGATGATACTCAAGTTCAAGCGCATGCCCACGACTAACGTTCAACGCCAAAGGCGTGCGAGGATCCTCTGGCTGCGCAGGAGCGTTGATGGCAACAGAGACACCGCGCGGTGCTGTGTCTATCGCCACAGGCTGAGTTCGTCCGCCGAGAGTGGCGCAAGAGGTCATCATCGAGTAAACCGGCAAGAGCAAAATCAGCGAAGAAAAAGTGTTTGCGAAGATCATTTCTTCCGAGCCACTCCGACGTAAAGACCACGCTTTTTCCGGGCGGAGATGCCAAAACTCGGCACAATACCCCAACCCTCGAACCGGATTCCGCTCAGCACAATACCCTTCTGGTTGGTCTCCGAAAACCCAAGCTGTGCGAGCTTTTCAGTGAGCACTTTAGGCTTGATAAATTTGAACCAATCATGCGTTCCGCGCGGGATTCGGCCCGCAACCCATTCGAGCAGAAGGATCATCCAGAGGAATGAAAAGAGGGTTTTGTTGATTGTGTCGTAAAGAAAAAGTCCACCGGGCTTGAGCACGCGGTGTACCTCTTTGAGAACCTTATCCAAGTCTGCCACATGCTCAAGAACATCGACGCAGACAACAACATCAAAACTCGCATCAGCTGCAGGAATGGCCTCACCAGTTCCTACCCGATAGTCGATTTCGAGTTTACTCTCACGCGCGTGATTTTTTGCTACTTCAACGAGTGCCGATGCAGGGTCAACACCAACAACGCAGGCGCCCCTGCGGGCCAGTTCCTCGGAGACGAATCCCCCGCCGCACCCCAGGTCAAGAACCGATTTGCCCTGCCACTCACTGAAGCAGCTTTCAAAAAAGCGAAAGCGAGGTTCATTCAGATGCAACAAATCCTTGAAAGGACTGTTCTCGTTCCACCACTGTGAGGCTAGATCATCGTATTGCTGCAAATTGTTCATTGTCAGGCTCGCCCTCTGAACAGACATTGGCAAAAAAAAACAGCTAGTATAGGGGTGTCCGGCAAGGCCCAGAAACATTTCACAATGTTGGGACACACAACAGACACGGGATATCAGAATGACGTCCAAGAATGCCATGCAGGAGATGTTTTTCCAACCCGACGCCGAGGCTGCTGTCCGTCAATTGGTCGAAGAGCATCTGGAGCTGGCACTCGCTTTTTTGAACCCGAAGAAGAACAGCACGGTTCACAGCGATTTAAGCTTACCCGACCTCGAAGCTCTGTTTCCCGAAGTTGAAATTCCGAACAACGGCATTGGCATCAGCCAAGCATTGCAGCTTGCCAGTGAACGTGTGGTCAAACATTCTGTTCACGTAGGCGACCCGCACTACATCGGCCACATGACCGGAGCGACCCCCACATTTCACCTAGGTCTCGAACTTCTAATCGCAGCGATGAACCAAAATGTCGTCAAGATCGAAACAGCTCTCGCAGGCAGTTTCGTTGAAGGTCAATTGTTAGCCTGGATTCACAAGCTCATCTTCGGCAAGCATGCGGAATACTACAAGGCGCGCATGCACAAGCCCGAACTGTGTTTTGGCAACGTCACCAGTGGCGGAACTATGGGCAATCTGACCGCTCTTGCCGTTGCTCGAAACAAGAAACTTCCGCGTTGCCGTGATTGGGGTGTGTTTGAAGCCCTCGAGCGAATGGGCAAACGAAAGGTCGGAATATACGCGAGCAAACGGGTGCATTACTCCATTCGTAAGGCCGCGTCCGTGCTCGGACTGGGATCCAATTCGGTACACGAAATACCGGTGCTGCCCTTTTCAAACCGAATCAACCTTGAAATCCTTGAACAGGTCCTGGCACAGCACCAGGCCCAAGGTATTCTCCCATTGGCCATTGTAGGAGTTGCTGGAAGCACAGAAACAGGAAGCACCGATGATCTCACCGCACTTGCAGCATTGGCTCAAAGGTCGGGAGCATGGTTTCACGTCGATGCCGCATGGGGTGGCCCGTTGCTGTTGTGTGAACAAGGCAGAACCCTCCTCAAAGGGATCGAGCTTGCTGATTCGGTTGTCATCGATGGCCATAAACTTTTTTCAGTCCCGATGGCTCAGGGAATGGTTCTTTTCCGAGATGAAACTGCACTGGACGTGTTGCGTCACACCGCACGCTACATAATTCGCGCTGGTAGCGTCGATCTTGGCCGCACCAGCCTTGAAGGCAGTCGTCGGTTCGATTCATTTAAACTTTGGTTTGCGCTCTGGGCCCTTGGCCGGAAGGGCTACGCACAGCTGATGGAAAATTCTCTGCAGTTGGGTCAAGCGTTTTCTGAACTTTTGAAAAACTCAAATTCATTTCAGCTCACCAGCGAAGTGCGGAGCAATATTGTCACCTGGCGCTATGTTCCTGCCTGCTGGAAGGAGCGTTTGTTGAAAATCCACAAAGACGCACTGCAAAACAGTTCCGCTGCAGCCAAAGACAATACGCTGCAACAATTGACCGCCCTGCTCAACGAAGCTACAGTTGAAATACAAAAGATTCAAAGACAAAACGGGAAGAGTTTTGTTTCCCGTACAACACTTGAGTCAGTTTTGCCGGGTGCCGACACCGTCGTATTTCGAGCAGTGCTGTTTCATCCACTCACGTCTTCCAAAATCCTCGCCGAAGTATTGGCTGAGCAAAAGGACATCGGTGAAACGGTGATGACCCGTTTGTGGCCCAGGTTCGAAACGCAACTTCCAGGATGGGAAAAGCCTATTCCGGAGGCAACGTGAATCTGACTGGCGCGCGGCTCACATTTGGTTTGCCAAAAGTCTCCAACTGCTTAAACTTTGATTTGACGGTGGGACACCACCCTCGCCTGGAGGATCTCAATGGCCGAGAAAAAAGCAAACGTTCGAACGCTTCCGCTCCTTCCACTCCGTGAGTTGCTTGTCTTTCCGCACACGGTGGTGCCGCTTTTCGTTGGCCGTGAGAAAAGTATTAAAGCTCTCGACGATGCAATGTCTCGAAACCGAGAGATCTTTCTAGCTGCACAGCGCAAATCCAAAACGAACGACCCGACACCCGACGAAATCTACGAGTTCGGAACCATTGCACAGATTCTTCAGCTGCTGAGGCTGCCCGACGGCACAGTGAAGATTCTGGTTGAAGGCAAACGCCGCGCCAAGGTCCAACGCTACGTCGAAAGCTCCGATTTGCTTGTTGTTGAAGTTGCAGAAATTGCAGAGCCTCCAGGACAAGCTGTGGAGAACGAAGCTTTGGTGCGCACGGTCAAAGCTGCATTCGACACCTATGTCAAGCTCAACAAAAAAGTTCCACCAGAAATGGTTTTCTCGATCTCATCGATTGAAGATGAAAGCCGTCTGGCCGACACACTTGTTGTGCAGCTTGCAAACCTCAAGCTCGCCGACAAACAGCGCATCCTTGAAACTGTCGATCCGGCTAAGCGTCTCGAGGAAATCTTCGGAATCATTCAATCCGAAATCGAGATCCTTCGCGTTGAGAAAAAGATCCGTGCACGCGTAAAGCGTCAAATGGAAAAAACGCAGAAAGAATACTACCTCAACGAGCAAATGAACGCGATTCAGAAAGAGCTCGGCAACTTCGACGACTCACGCACAGAGATTGCAGAGCTTGAAAGCAAAATTAAGTCTAAGAAGCTCTCCGACGAAGCGCGCGAGCGTCTGAAGAAAGAACTCAAGAAATTGCGTGGTATGAGCCCGATGAGCGCTGAGGCCACCGTTGTGCGCAACTACGTTGACACCGTTTTAGGTCTTCCTTGGGGTGAGTACAGCACCCTGCTGCGCGATCCAAAATTCAGCGACGAAGTTCTCGAGGCCGATCACTTTGGTCTTGAAAAGGTCAAAGAACGCATTCTTGAGTATCTCGCAGTCACGAGCCTGTCTGACAAACTCAAAGGCCCTATCCTCTGTCTCGTTGGCCCTCCAGGCGTAGGTAAAACAAGTCTTGCGCGCAGCGTTGCGCGTGCGACCGGCCGTGAATTTGCGCGTATTGCCTTGGGTGGCGTCCGTGACGAAGCCGAAATCCGTGGTCACCGCCGCACCTACATTGGCGCGATGCCTGGCAAGATCATCGGAGCTTTGAAGAAGGCGGGCACAAGCAACCCTGTTATTCTGCTCGATGAGATCGACAAAATGAGCTCTGATTTCCGTGGCGACCCAGCGAGTGCAATGCTCGAGGTTCTGGATCCGGAGCAGAACTCAACATTCAACGACCACTATCTCGACATGGACTACGATCTGTCTCAGACGTTGTTCTTGGCGACCGCCAACAATCTCCATTCCATTCCAAAGCCACTGCTTGACCGTATGGAGATCATCACGCTGGGCGGCTATACCGAACAAGAGAAGGTCAACATCGCCACACGCCACTTGGTTCCAAAGGCGGCCAAAGCAAATGGTCTCGAGAATACGAGCCTGAAGTTCGAAAACTCTGCACTGGAAGAGCTCATCCGTTACTACACCCGCGAAGCTGGCGTGCGTAACCTCGAGCGCGAAATTTCAAGCGTCTGCAGAAAGATCGCACGGGCATTGTTGAAGGAAAGAATGTCCGACGCTCCCGCTGCAGCAACCAGCACACAGACGACCACGGCCAAGCCAGCCAAGGGTGAAAAGACAAACAAAGCGGCTGCAAGCAGCACAGGCACGGGCGAGACAACTGAGAAGGCTGCTGTCACGACGGAAATTATCCGCCTCGATGGCATTACCGCTCCTCAGGTAACAGACGCAACCATCCGCCAGAACCTGGGGCCGCGTCGTTTCAGTATCAACGAAACGGCAGCTCGCGACGAGATTGGCGTGTGCCAGGGACTTGCCTACACTGAAGTGGGCGGCGACCTGCTCATCACCGAAGTTTCTGTGGTCACGGGCAAAGGCAACCTCAAGATCACTGGTAAACTGGGTGACGTGATGCAAGAGTCTGCTCAGGCAGCGTTCAGCTATGTGCGTTCACGCGCCACATTCCTGGGCCTCGAAGAGGACTTCTACTCCAAGATCGACATCCATGTGCACTTCCCCGAGGGAGCAATTCCTAAGGATGGTCCAAGTGCAGGGATCACGATGGCCACAGCGTTGGTCAGCGCCTTGACCAAGCGCCCGGTCAGCCGTGATATCGCCATGACGGGTGAGATCACATTGCGCGGCCGCGTACTCCCCATTGGTGGTCTGAAGGAAAAGCTACTGGCTGCGCATAGGGGTGGAGTGAAGAAGGTCATCATTCCACGTGAGAATGAAAAAGATCTTCACGAAATTCCGAAGAATGTCCTCGAGAAATTGACTGTGGTTCCGGTCGATCACGTCGATTCCGTTCTCTTCCATGCGCTTGCCTGGACTGGAACAGACGAACTGCAGGAGAAGCTCAAGTCAGCCAGTGAGATTGCAACCCTGAACGCAGCCCAGCGCACTTCGGCTGCTGACACACTGAGACACTGACACGCTGCTCCCTCTGTGCCGCGAGGCAAGAATTGCCCTCTGCTAAGCTTGAAGTAGCTCAGCGGAGGGCTTTTTCAATTATGGACGTCAGTTTTGTCGAGCATCTCAAAAAGCAGTGGATGGCGATGATCGATGCCCTCGATGACCCACTAGTTCTGATCGATCAGAACTACAACGTGCGCCGCCAAAACATGGCTTACTTCAACAGTGCTGTGAATCCGAATCAACTCGGACTGACCGAATTCAAAGGTAAAAAATGCTTCGAGGAATTTGCAGGACGCAATTCCCCCTGTCCTGATTGCCATATGAAGACCTCCACACGCGACAATATCCGTAAAACATGGGTCAGCAGTTCACTCTTTCCGGGGCGTGACATCGAGATTCACGTTTTCCCAAATGTTGATGTTGACGATGCTGATGCTCTCGCAGTTGTCCATTACCGGGATATCTCACAACAAAAGGCACTCCAGGAAAGTCTTGCGCGGGCTGACAAACTTGCTGCCCTGGGTAAACTCGCAGGTGGGGTTGCACACGAAATCAATAGTCCACTTGCAGGGATTATGGCCTTTGCGCAGATGGCTTTGAGAGAAATGAGCGCTGATGATCCACACCTCGAAGACATGAAGGAAATTGAAGCCGCGGCGCAGAAATGCAAAGTGATTGTCGAAGGACTGCTTGGATTCGCCCGTCAAGACTCGCCCGAATCAACGGAAGTCTACAACCTTGTGGAGAGTATCCAATCTACACTGCGTCTGGCTCGGGTGATGGTCATCAAGGAAAAAGTCGAGCTGCGCACATCCCTGCCCTCCACACCTATCTACGTCGAGGGCTCTAAGGGACGTATCGCCCAGGTACTGCTCAATCTAATCACCAACGCGATCTATGCGATGCGCGATGGTGGAGGTGAACTCGAACTCACGCTCGAAACCGCAGGGGAGCAGGTTTCCATGACTGTGCGTGATACAGGGGTCGGCATTCCTAAAGAACACCTTAAAAAAATCTTTGATCCATTCTTCACCACCAAGCCCGTGGGTGAAGGCACCGGCCTCGGATTGGCGATCTCCTATTCCATCATCACACAACACCGTGGCAGCATCTCTGTTGAGTCGACTCCCGGAATCGGAACAACTTTCAAGATCATCCTGCCGCTCGCACAGGTTCATCTCCGTGGAGGCAAGTCATGATTGACGTCAAAGACCTCGAAGCATTCCTCGCAATTGTCGATGGCGGCTCAATCTCCCATGCAGCCAATGAACTCGGCCTCACTCAACCTGCGATCAGTCTCAAGCTGAAAAAGATGGAGACTGAACTCGGAGTGAAACTATTCCAACGCACTCCCCGCAGCATGGTCCCATTGCCCACTGCCCTGGGTATCGTTCCAAAGGTCAGAGAGATCCTCAACCGCTTCGACGGCATCAAGGAAACCCTCTCCGATGAGATTCATTCCATCAGGGGCACCGTTCGGATTGGCTGTCTGATGGGCTGGTTCGATGCACTCGTGCTTCCTGCTTTTGCCAGCATCCACAAGCAAAGTCCGAAAATCCAACTCAAACTCCAAGTCGATCAAACCGACAATCTTCTCCACATGGTTACCCATGGCCAACTGGACATAGCAATTGTGGCTCAGCCCTTTGAACACAGCGAAGGTATCCATGCTGAGAAACTCATCGACGAAGAACTTATTCTGTTCGGTAAAAAGCTTCCCAAAAACATGGAAAAAGCAGAGAGAAAGAGGGCACTGCTGAATCGACCTTGGGTGACCATGAGTATTCCCGACTCCATCGTCAACACCTTCTGGAAAGAGTCATTTGATGGTGAAGCCTTTCCTTGGAATGAAGTTCAAGTGGTGGCATGCCTCGACCATATTCTGGCAATTCCTAAAGTGGTCACCACAGTTGAAAACTCGTTGTGCATCGTGCCTCAACAGATCGTCGCGAATCATCAGGGTTATGCTGGATATGAATTTGAGCGTGCTTCGCGGCAGAAAAATGGCCTGTACCTGATTGCCCGTGCGGGATGCCTCGAGCTGAAGAGATTTGCACTCGTTGCAGAAGAAATAAAGCGCCTGGCAGCAAACCGAATTAAAGAACAGGAGTTGGCTGAAAGAGATTCATGAAATACTTCACCACCAAAAAGACAATGCTGGTTTCCGTTGCAGCAGGAGCTCTTGCCGCCGGTACGTTTTTCTATTGGTGGTCTCGACGTGAAAAATTGAATCTACCTGCTCTGACCTTGACCGCGCCAGGAAAGAGGTTCGCCCAGACAAGCGAGCTCAAGCCTGAAAACATCGCCACCCTGCTTTCCGAATCGACATTGAATCCTCTCTCAGATCAAAACCAACCCGTCGCAGAGCCCGAATTGCCTCCGGGTTTTTTCGAACCCCCAGATGCCGCAGCTCTTGGTTTTGGCAAATCCAAATTTTTGGTCGACAGCCGTTGGGCCACGATCCGATATTTGGGTGACTCACCTGCAGGAGCAGGACTCACAGGTGCGGAACTCAACAAAGCCCAGCTGGCTGCCTTAGGTTCAGATCGCGACACCATCCCGGTCATCACGTCTGCTCAGACCATTAATGAGATGATGGACAACTATTTCGTGCCTCTTCTCCGTAAAATTCCGCGCGGCGAGGACATCCTTTCACGTATCAAAATCCAAGGAGCGTATTTCTCACCACGTTACCTACCAGAGGACGGCACGCTTGCAGAGCGCGACAATGCCTTTGTTATTGGGGTACAGTCATTGTTCCTCTACCCCAACTCATGTTTCGACAAAACAACCGCATCTACATGTTCACCTGTGGGCTACTCGGCCGCTCATGATCCTTCTATCATTGGACATGAACTTGGCCATGTGATCTTCAACCACATCCGCGACGAAAGGACTCTGGAAGGCTGGCAATGGTTTGCCGTGAACGAGGGGTACGCAGACTACTTCAGTGCCTCCTACTTCGGCGACCCGCTGCTTGGGCGCATCTGGAGGGTGACACGACCCGCAGGTGCACGATATCTAAGAAAACTTCTCGACACACCGACAACCAACGATGAAAAATCTTTAGAAGAAGGACATGCCTTTGGTGTTGTGTGGAGCTCAGCGCTGTGGCGTTCGCGCAACAGAATCGTTGGCGGCTTCAAAGTGAATCCCATAGACTTCGACCGAATTGTCTTGTTGAGCATCAACTTTCTGGGTGAAACAACTAAAACAAAACTCGGTGATGCGGCGTCGGCGATGCTCAAGGCTGCCGATGTTACGGGATTTTCAGATTGGAAGAAGATTTTGATTGAGGAATTCAAGAATGCAGAAGTCGACCTCAGCAAAGGCCAACGCATTGTTGCTGCACGCGGTGAGGTTATTGAAAAACAGCAGGGAGGTGTGGCATGCGGCTCTCTTGCAGCGCACGCTGGAGGAAGTCGTTCGAGCACATCCTCCGTGGCGCTCTTGCTCGCTTTTCCAGTTCTGATGCTGTGGCGTCGGGATAGACGCAGGAGCAAGATAAAAAACGCAAGCATACGAAAAGGAATCCGAACTCTGGTTGGTTCATTCGTGCCATTCCTCGGAGGTTGTCAGCTGTTTCCTATCTTGAAGAAAGAAAGCGTCTCACCCGGTGGACTTGCAATTGTTTACGGATGCAATCTTTCCGCTCTACAGGATGGAACTCCCCTCATTCCTGGACAACGAAAATTGAGCTTCACCTTTCTCAATGAAGCCCCCCTGGATGCGCGCCTCGAACAGATTTTTGTTGGTGATGAGCGCTTCCAGAACGCAGACTCATCGCTGATACTTATTGTCGATCGACAAACCATGCGGATTGACCAAATCAGGCGGCGCGACGGCTCGCTTTTTCAGATCAATTTGAACCAAAAATATGTGAGCGCTGAGGATGCACTCGCAGTGCAGAACATGAAACTCGCCACAATTATTCTCGAGGGAGTTGGCCGTGCACTACTGAATCAGCAGAGCAGGCAACCAGCGTCCAACAAAGCCACCCCACCCTCTGCGGTTTCTTTTGACCTGACCGGTATTAAGGCGACAGCGACCCTAAGCAATGACATCATGGGCGCGCGCGACTTTGGCCCACTGGCGAGCGAAGTACGCATAAACGAACAGCGGCTCTGTTCCTACGAGAGAACAAGCCGCTGATACGAAAAACAATTGCCATTTATTAAAAGAATGTGATGTTACGCGCGTCGGATAAATTTTCCATGTTGTCGTCGTCCGACAGATTCAAAGTTCCCTCCATGCCAAACGACAAAACTCCACGACCTGAATTAAAAACGAAAGGTGTCATGAGCCACTCTGAAGGCTCGGCGCCCGTATTGAGAGCATCTGTAGTCTTGGATGTTTCCTGAGCACTCACCTGCAGACGACATCCAAGCGCTGCGAGTTTTCTTTGAAACACACCTGTTATTTGATTACACACTTCACCCACCATGTCACACAGCATGGCATCGTCACCTTTGGCCTGAGTGCCTGAAAAAACCTTTTCGGCGATCCCCTTGGCAATCATTCTGTCCATGGCCAGGGTCACTGCACCCTGGAATGAATCACTGGTGACGCGGATACCAGCGAGGTAATCCCCACAAATCATCATGTTCTTGCGCACGAACTGCGGTTCTTCGTGAACATCAACCCCATAGAGCTTCATGGTTTCCTTGATGGAACTCACCAGGACAGCGCGAATTGATTTACCGAATGTCGGCAGCGGACCATCTTTCATCAACGTCATGAACAAACTCCAATTTCTACAAGCGATTCCGGCAATTGAAGTTTGGCCGAGGAAACCCTGCAAAACAAGAACGGTAGTCCAAGAGATTGAACAAACGGCAGGATTTTCCTCCGAACTTTGAATTACGATTGCCACATGAACACACAAATCTCTTTCAAGCAGTTGGGTACTTCACTTCACTTCTCACAACTTCAGGATGTTGATGAGGCGCTGGCCTGTTCGCGTGGACAAAATCCGAGCCTCCGCGCTGAACTAACGACTTCGGGCTGGTTGCTTGGACTGAATGGTCTGCACAATGGAGAAGACCTGCGCCTTTATCCTGGTTCAAATGTCATTGGTTCATCAGCTCGCTGTGATATTGTCCTAACTGCGCCAGGAGTGGGAAGACAACACGCCATCATTGATGTCCTCTCAGGTGAGTCAGCTCTTCTGCAGCCGGGCTCGACTCAACGCGAATTGTTTATCAATGATGCTCTTTGTGTTTCTCCAGCCCCACTTTGCCATGGCGACGTACTGCGTATTGGCGAACAGAGTTTTGCATACATTGCATTGCTCCCCAGCAGAAAAGATGAACAGACGGTTATACACTTCAGAGAACGCTTCCCTGCAAGAGCCAACTGTACACTCGGCTGGCTCGTCGAATTAGCTGGCGACCGCATCGGACGCGATTTTCGGCTTATTCAAGGAGAAAACCGAATCGGTAGTCAGTATGGACTAGAGGTTGTCTTGTTCGACCCCGAAATTCAACCACGACACGCGATCATGACACGACACGCAGACAATTGGATCATTGTTCCAGTTTCTGTCAATGAGCCTATCTTTGTTAACGGTGTCCCCAGTACCGGAACAGGTCTTCACAATGGCGACATCGTTCGCCTCGGACAGCGTGAATTTCTCTTCCGCTCCATTAAGGTGGCATTTGCAAAATGAGAACAAATCTCTCGAACAAAATCGCGCCTATTCTGCTCATGTCATTGATACTACCAACAGTTGCGATCGCCAAATCAGAGCCCGAACGCACATTGGAGGTGAGAGCGATTGCTCGCGAGGGCGAAAACCATATCCGAGTATATACTTCAGCCTTCGAGAAAGACGGAGAGAAAAAATTCCCGATCACAACTCTCGATAGCAACGCGTTCATGCTCTCAGTTGATGGTCAACCCGTTCAGAAACCCAACTTTTCGTTGACGACATTTTCTGCGAGCAGAAAATGGAATACGCGTGCGGTCGTCTGGATTTATGATTCCAGTGGCGTCAAAACCATTAAGAATCTCACACGTGACTTGCGCACACTGGCCGCTCAAGAATTCCCGCAGCTGCAAAGCGATTATCTTTCGATTGCAGGCGTCGCAGCAGGCAGAAATTTCGAAAGAGTTCTTCTCGATCCACAAAATCAGGAGAACATAACCGCGCTGCAGCGTCAGCTCACCGCTGACAAAGTCTCTCTCAAGAACACGGCAATAACTCGTGAACCACCTATTTGTCTGGCAGCTCGAAAATTCTCCGATTGGCAGAAACGTGGCCTGCTTGCGTCTGATCAGAAAACTCTCATCTTAATGGGGGGCTCGGCGCAGCTTTCCGATTCAGAAAAGAAGATAAGCAGTGACTGCGCCGCTCAGCTCGAAAAAGCCGGAGTTGTCATCCATCAAGTCGTTTTTGCACGCCCCGAAAACTTCGACGGCCGACTCTGGCTCCCACACCAAGGGAGCAGCAGATTGGGTTCAAACCACCGGGTGGTAGATTTGGGCGGAGCATCGCGCGCCTTGCAAACGATACGCTCATCCATTGAGAGTGAGTATATCATAACTGCACAAGTGCCCTCAGACGTGCTCTGGCGTTCCCAAAAGCTCATCCTGAAAGCCACGTACCATGGCTCGGTTTTCCAATCGCAGCCACTCAGTCTTCCAAACTCAGCGACCACAGCAATCGTGTCGGCTCTCCCGAGCCCAACATCGCGCCCACAAAGCACAGCGCAACAGCAGACCAACCCAGCGCAACGCATGTTCGTTATGACCGATGCAACAGCACTGGCATTTGATGCATGGCTTGAATGGCTGGCAACGGCCGTGCTGATTGGCATCATCGTAACCGTCCGCCACATGAATCGAATCAACTCAGGGATTATTGAGCTTCCAGAAGGCGCAGAACGATGCGAGTCAGTTTCTGGTCCTCTTTTGATTGTTCTTAATGGGCGCGACAAAGGACGCGAATTCCGCATTCGCCAATACAAAACGGTACTGGGGAAAGGCTGGAATTGTGACGTCCGCCTGCAGCCTTTGAAGGTCAGGCACAAGCATGGACAAATTGAAATTCAGGGAGACAAGGCCGTACTCAGAGACCTCTCCGAAGGAGATCTTTACGTCAATGGTCGAGCGGTCCGCTCCTTAAGGGTCATCGGCCATGGCT
>JBILKQ010000089.1:0-12566 GCA_044376655.1 Silvanigrellaceae bacterium | reverse complement strand
TTGCTGGCGAAGGCGTGCGTGCACGTTTATCGTGGAGAGAGAAAGAGTACGAAATTCGTGTCGGCAAGCCCGACGCCCGCGTGTTGTCGGAATTGCCAGCCGTCGATTCAGCCACATGGATTCTTTGCTCGCTGGATGACCACCCACAAATTGCTTTTGCACTTTCTGATTCCCTGCGCCCTGCGGCGCATGAGCTCCTCGATTCACTCAAGAGTATGGGCATTGAGCCCGTGCTGGCCTCGGGTGATCGCAATCAGGTGGTTCAAGAGTTTGGCCGGTTGCTTGGGATTGCCAGCAGAGGCGAACAGAGCCCAGAAATGAAGGCGGAGTATATTTTCCAGCTTCAAGGTCAAGGCAAACGTGTAGCCATGGTGGGAGACGGCGTGAACGATGCACCGGCTTTGGCTCGCGCCGATGTTGGCATTGCCATGGGCAGTGGAACACATGCGGCTCAACAAACAGCAGCGGTCACTCTGCGTGATGTAAGCCTCTCAAATATCATTACTGCTTTGCGATTATCGAAAGCGACTTTTAGAAACATCGCGCAGAATTTGGCGTGGGCATTCGGTTACAATATTTTGCTGATTCCGCTCGCCATGTCTGGGCGGCTCACTCCAATGTGGGCTGCGGCTGCGATGGCATTTTCGAGTGTGTTTGTTGTTCTGAACGCTTTGCGGCTTTTGCGATTTGGTAACCGAGCACAATAGTCAGGATGCTAAAGAACGCTGCAAGCCATCCCGCTGCCCCGTATCCTATCAACTTTCCCTGTGTTCCAGTGCCCACGATAGCGGAGGCCAGTAGCGCAGCACTGCCTTGAGCGAGCGCCTGTATCGAAGCAGTCAGACTCAGATAAGTGCCGCGTTTGTGAGGTTCAACCACTTGGGTGATCATGGCCATAAACGGAACCATGCGTCCACCCATGCAGATCATAAACAGCGTCGTTGTTGCCAAGATATAAATTTTGTTCGACGTCGTAAGATGTGTCAGAGCAAAAAGCGGAACGATAGAGATGAAGGTTCCTATTGGAAAAACTTTAAAAGCTGTGTGTTTGTCGGTGAGTTTGCCGATGAGCGGCACCGTGAAGATGCTGGCAAGCCCGCCGAGCAAGTACAAAAAGGGCAGGTTTTCTTCGCCAAAGCCAAGGTTGCTCACGAGATAGGGACTTATGAAGGGAATGACCATGAACTGTCCCATGATGATGAAGACAGTTGCAAGAAACCCAAGCAGAGCATTTTTCTCTACAAAGAATCCAATCATCTGTTTGATACGTGCCGTGACCGTCATCGCTGGATTCATGTGAGCTGTGAGCGATGGAAAGTAGAGGTGTGCTGTAAAAAAGAGAGCCATGAGAAGTCCGCTGACGATAAGAAAAGGAGCATGCCAGCCAAACTTGTTCGCGAAAAATAGACCTGTGGGAACCCCAATAACGGATGCGATTGAAAATGCGAGCATTACTCTGCTCAGTGCAGTGCCGCGTCTTTCCGGCGGAAAAACATCTGAGATGACAGCCTGAACCAGGGCACCAAGAATTCCTCCAAAAAATCCTGCAATGCATCGGCCGAGCATCAAGTAAGCCGCGCTGGGTGCGACTGCGCACAGCAGAGTTCCTAGGAATAATCCAAGCAGACAAACTTTGAGAAAGTTTTTGCGGTCAAATCGATCCAAAAATGGGGCCATCAGCAAACCGGCAAGTCCGCTGCTGATACCGTAGGCCGATACAATGTACCCGAACTCAGAAGTGCTGAGTCCAAAGATTCTGATGAGCTGTGGACCAAGTGGCATCATCACCATGAAGTCCATCACGTGGGCAAATTGGATCGAAGCCAGAAGGATGAGCACGATTTTTTCACGATTGGCCTGATTTTGGGTGCTCATGATTTCCTCTCGAAAGGGTTCTTCACTTTATCATGGCATCCTCTGAAGCTGGAATTATGGTAGATTGAACGGCAGCCTCTTGGCGCCTCGCCTTCGCGGTGTCGCGGAGGAGACGGTGTACAGTGTTGTTTTATCCAGGGAGATGTCTTGAGATGGTTCTTGAATTGCAACAGTGCCAAGCTGTATGCTTGGAATCTACACTTCACCTCCCATTCAACATCTCCAAAGGCAGTGTTGAAAGAGTCGAAAATGTTCTTGTGACGGTTGCCGATGCTGCAGGACGTGTGGGTTTGGGCGAGGCTGCTCCCTTTCCTGTTTTGACCGGTGACACGCAGGAGATTGCAATCAAGGCTGCACGCGAAATTCTCGCGGAGTTGTCTTCTCTCACCCCATCTGCTGCGCTCGAAAAGCTTCACAATGAGCTTTGGCCTGCATTTCGCTATGCACCCTCTGCGCGCACAGGCGTTGAGATCGCACTGTGGGATATTCATGCGCAGCAGTTAAATTTGCCGCTGTGGCAACTCTGGGGACGTGCAGGCCTGCGCGCTATAGAGACCGACATCACCCTGCCTTGTCTGCAGCCGGCCGATGTGCGCACGTTTTGGAAGCACTTCGCGCACGCACAGTTTCCCTACGTGAAGGTCAAGGTGGGCGATGGTTCTCTTCAGGATGATATTGATCGCATCATGACACTTCGGGAATGTGCATCGGATGCATTGAAAATCAGTCTTGATGGAAATCAGGGATTCGGTGTCGAGTCGGCCAAACGTCTGGTTGCAGAGCTGATGGCCAAAGGGATTGAACCACTGTTTTTTGAACAGCCATTGCCGGAAGATGATTTTTCTGGGATGGCGCGATTGTCAGAGACATTGCCGATTCAAGTGTGTGCCGATGAATCTGTCAAGACAGTTCAAGATGCCATGCGCATTATCAACGATAAATGCGCTCACATGATCAATCTCAAATTCATGAAATCCGGCGTGCGGGAATCTCTTCTGATCGCTGAAATTTCGCATCGCATGCAGATTCCTCTGATGATTGGAGGTATGGTGGAAAGTGAAATAGCCATGACGGCGTCACTGCATGCAGTGTGTGGCACGGGTGCGATCCGTTGGTGCGATCTCGATACCCCATTTTTTTTGCAGCAGCGTGTCACCGAGGCCAGTCCCTACCATCTTGGCCATGCGCGTCTTCAAATTCCGTCCGGTTCAGGATTAGGCTTGAATTTGAAGAAGAAACTGGGGATATGAACGCTCAGGGTCGTACAGGAGGCGGGTATGCTGGTGGAATCTGAATTCAATGTGTTCAAGAATAAACTGGTTCTAGGGATGAGTGCCCTGGTGCTGATTGCGGTTGGAATTGCTGCAGTTAGCCTGATGACACGTGAGCCCGAGCCATCAAAAGCAGAGAGCTCAACTTCTCTCACCAAAGTGATTTTCACCACCAACTGGTTTGCTCAGGCCGAACAGGGAGGCTTCTTTCAGGCTGTCGAGGAAGGGCTTTACAAAAAGGTTGGTCTCGATGTTGAAATTCGTCAGGGTAACGCCCAGGTCAACGGGCCTGTGTTGCTCATGAGTGGTGGAACCGATTTCTTCATGGGGAGTGGTTTTGAGGCCGTGCGGGCGGTGGCGCAAGGGATTCCCATTATTACCGTTGCAGCTATGTTTCAGAAGGATCCCCAGGTTTTGATTTCCCATCCGGGAGTGGGCAACGATTCTTTAGAAAGTATGAAGGGTAAACCCATACTTGTTTCTGCGACAGCAAACACCTCGTATTGGCCATTTCTTGTGAGCAAATTCGGTTTCGCCGATGAGCAGAAGCGGCCATATACATTCAACATCGCGCCTTTTCTAGCTGATCCACAGGCCATACAGCAGGGTTATGGAACATCAGAGCCGTTCACTATCGAGAAGAAACTCGGCAAGAAGCCGAACGTCTTTTATTTGGCTGACTATGGTTACCTGCCCTATGCAACCACCATTGAAACTCGGGTTGAGACAGTAGAGAAGAATCCCGAGCTGGTGCAGAAATTTGTCTCAGCCTCTATTGCTGGTTGGAAAAGTTATCTAGAAAATCCTCAGCCTGCTTTTGCTGCAATAAAGAGAATGAATCCCGAAATGCAGGACGATCTCCTGAACTACGGATTCACACAGATGAAAGAGATGGGACTTGTGGAGTCTGGAGATGCAAAGACACTCGGTATTGGCGCAATGACCGCGGAGCGCTGGTCTGTCTTTTACCGCAGTTTGGTTGAAGGGGGGTTATTCCCAGACAATCTTTCCATTGAAAAAGCATACTCGCTCAAGTTCTTGCCACAGGCACACTGATGAACCAGAATAATCGCGGTAGCGTTCTTTTAAAATGTGAAGATGTTGGGCTTAAAATCGGAACGCGTCAGATCCTCTCTGGAATTTCTTTGGAGCTTGGCACAGGCGACCGTGTGGCTTTGCTTGGCCCCTCTGGATGTGGAAAGAGCACTCTGCTGAACCTTCTGGCCAGGCTGCTCCCGGTCTCGTCCGGGAACTTTCACAGCGAACTTCAAGCCGGTGATGTTTCTATTGTATTTCAAGAGCCCTCGCTGCTTCCTTGGAAGAACGTCGAAGACAATGTTCGGCTGCTGCAGTCGTTGTGCGCAGGTGCAGCAGCGCCGTCGGAAACATCACACAGAGTCCGTGATGTACTTCTGCGGGTTGGTTTGTGGGAGCGACGCAATGCATTTCCAGATGAACTCTCTGGGGGAATGAAAATGCGTGTGGCACTTGCGCGTGCCCTGTTGATGTCGCCGCGCTTGTTGCTTCTTGATGAACCTTTTTCGGCTTTGGACGACTTTACGCGTGAAAAACTTCAGGACGATCTTCTCGATTTGCATACCTCGTCTGAACTCGCGTTTGTCATTGTAACCCACAACATGGAAGAGGCCGCACTGCTTGCCGAGCGCATTCTTGTGTTTTCACCACAGGGAACAATTGTTGGTGAGGTGCGTACCAAGGATTTTACACCCTCTAGGCCTTTGTGCCGCGATTCAAAGGAAGTTGCAGATATTCGCACTGCGGTTCGTAAGCTTTGGCGAAGCAGTCTGAAGGAGCATGCTCATGCGTAGTCTCCTGACATTGCTCGGCGTGCTTGTTTTTTGGCAGCTTTGTTGCCAGATTTTTTTAATTCCTTCGTGGCTGCTGCCAACACCCACGAGCGTCGTTGAGGCTCTTTTTGTTGATCTGCAAGCTCTTCTCAAGAGCCTTTACTTTACGGCAAAGGTCACCGCGGCCGCGTTTTTACTCGCATTGTTAACAGGTTTGTTGGTTGGATTTCTTGCTCATGTTTCGAGGGGAGTGCGAGATGGGATTTTTCCTTTCACCATTCTTCTGCAAACAACCCCGGTTGTGTCTGTCGCTCCTCTTTTTATTGTGTGGTTTCGTAACAACGCCTTCGCTGCACTAGTTGCTTGTGCTTGGCTCGTTTGTGTTTATCCACTCATTAGCGCCGCATATGCTGGATTTAAGAGTGTGGACCCGAACTTGCAGCGTTTGTTTCGCTTGCATGGGATTTCACCCTGGAAAAGCTTCCTGCATTTCGAGGTTCCTTCGGCCCTGCCCATGATTCTCAACGGTGTTCGGATTGCAGGTGGCCTAGCATTGGTTGGTGCTATAGGTGCGGAGTTTGTTGCAGGTACGGGAGGTCATGAGTTGGGCTTGGCCTACAGGCTTCTCATGGCGGCATACAATCAGGAAACAGCGAAACTCTTCGCCGCTCTGTTTGTTGTTTCTGGGTTTGGTGTGTGTCTTCATTTTCTTCTTTCGCAGCTGGAAAGAATGACAGCAACAAGGTTGCGCCTTAACGTGCAGGCGACTGAGCGAGACGTATAATCCAGCGAACCCATGCTTCTTGATTTTTTTACTTGAAAATCTTCGCTTTCAGCAGCCTGCTCCGCTCCTTGAGCGCACAGGGACACTGTCTTCTTCGTCGCCGACCTGCGGGAGTGGAGTGATGGCAGAGCCACCTGAAGTCGCTTCTCCATTTACAGTGGAGAGCAATGCCATCGGGAATAATCCAAATGCTGAGAGAATCGAACCACTCGCACCTTTGGACGGGTTAAAAATCTGCTTCGCAGGGTCAAAATTCACGAGAAAAGTGTTGGTCGGCAATTTTGCACCTGTGCTCAAACGCCGCGCGTACTCGAAGTCGAGAACCGTGCTGGTGTTGAGTGGAATCAATTTCGCCTTGCTCCTCGACAAATTACCTGTCGGGAAGGCATTGGTGTAGAATCCGTAGTAACTGCTTGTGTTCAGTCCAAACACAGAATCTGAAGTTGCTGCTGCTGAAAAGCGTGGTCCTCGGTCGATAAAAGTATTCCACGCGTACACGCTAAGATTCTGCATATCGCACGGGGTGAGGCGAGTGAGATCCAGTCCCGGAGCAATTCTGTCTGATTCGGTGATGTTGCTGCACCCCAGCGTTTTCCTGCGCAGCTCTGCGAGCGGAGTTGTTGTGTCTTCGTAAACTGATTTCGCGAGTGCAAGATCAGAGCCAGACATGTAAACAGGCAAGAGAGCGAGAATCATTGCGCGCTTTGTACAGGCCTCGGTTGAATCTGGTTCAGCATTTAGCTTGTCGGAGGGCGGCCTAACGGCCCCTGGGGCACAGAATTGTTCGTTTATGAAATAAGAAATACTGCGCACATCTGCGATGCGGCGCTGTTCAAAGCTGTGGGCAATTTCATATGCTTGAAGCAGTCGCTTTGTGTCTGCGTCGAGTTTTGACAACACCGCATTTTCACGTTGCCTGATGTTGTCGAGTACTTTCCTCAACAGCGGGGCAGTTGCCGAGGTGGTTTTGACTTCACCGCTAATGGCGCGCATTTCATCGCGGCTGAAGCACGCGATACTTTTCGCGCTGCTACCCAGTGTCGATTTATAAGTGTTGGTGGCATTCTGGCAAGCTTGGCTATTGCCACTGGGGAGTGCCCGGGCAATATCGCCCTCAGGAAATCTCACAAATCCATTTACCAAATTAAAAAGCTCCGAGAATTTGTTGAATTCCAGATAGCCTGGAAATTCAACAGGTGCGCTAAAGTAGCCACCGTCGAGGAATATTTGCATTGTGAATTTCGAGTTTTTGAATTCCTCTGTAGCAGGTTCAAAGAAACAGTGCCCAGCGGTCCAAACTCTTACCGCTGTGTCAGAACCCTCTGTTGGCCTTATACTCACCGTGCAGCGTTTGGTGACGCGAACATTGCTCGAGTTGACCGATTCAATGTCTAGAAATCCTGTACCGACGGCCGGAAGAGTTGGATCACTGCTCGATAAAGCCAAATTCAGGCTCGAGGAGCCTTTTGCGAGGCTCGAGCCACCCGAGCCTGCTGGTTTCTTTGAGGAGACTGAGGGGCTTTTCGCACAGGTGGGGCTCAGCGTGCCCGCAGGGGTTGCACCGCCGCAGGCAGTGAGCAGCATTACGCTGCCGAGTCCCAACATATACTGTGATGTTTTGAACTTAAAAGACATCCGGTTCCCCTCGTAAGGTCATATC
The DNA here is from genome assembly GCA_044376655.1 of Silvanigrellaceae bacterium. Lineage (GTDB taxonomy): Bacteria > Bdellovibrionota_B > Oligoflexia > Silvanigrellales > Silvanigrellaceae > RFOM01. The sequence continues at coordinate 5,168 of JBILKQ010000089.1, read as the reverse complement.
GGATGTCTTTGTAGAACTTTTGAGTCAACTTGTATTTCGTCTATTTATTCTAAAAATTTCATTTTCTTATAGCCATGAAGCTTTTTGGGCTAGCCGAAAACTTTTCAACAAATGTGGGGAAGTTTGAAGTGGCTGCTCTCGCTCCCACAGCACCATCCAAACCACCAACGTAGCCTAGAAAGATATCTTGCAAGTTGGTGTCTTCGCCTCGGGGATCAAAAGATTCAAAAGGGGCCCCGAGATGATCCAAGAGATCCGAATAGAGCTCATCGTAGGAATTCCATTTGTCGACAAACCGCTTGAGTTCAGGTGAGGCGTTGTCGGTTGCCCTCACCGGTTTGTGATTGAGGCGAAGATTCGGGTTCTGGGCTTTCTGGATCTGGTGCAGTTCATAGGAGCTGTTGAACATGAAAGGCAAGCGTGCAGCCATGGATGAGTCTGTTCCAGTCTGCTTCATTTTCTGCGCAAGGTAGCGCGGTACATAGTAATGATAGAGCGCGGTGCGCCCCAAACCGACATGTGCCGGGTAGGCTGAGGCTTTGCCCTGCTTCAATGCCTCTTCAAGCGTTGAGACCATTTGGGCGAGCTGAAGCGCCTGTGGATGTTGTGCAACGAGGAGGTATTTTATTTGCGCCGCGGTTTCGGCTCCATCTTGAATCAAGACGGCAAGCCTTTCTGTCGCGAGCTCAGCATTGTTGCCGCTGTTGCGCAAAGTGAAATCCCAGAGATCCAGTTCTTTATCGAAGTAAAGCGCATCCTCCGCCGCGATCGTGAGTTTGCTAATATAATCGAGCGCAGCTCTGTCAGTCAGCATTTCCTTGAGACGCTTGTGCATGAAGACAAAAGCAGCTTGTCCGTCGCTCCGGCGGATATAGTTGAAGTCCAAGGCCTCAGCCATACGCACTGCAGCCTTATTACAGCTTTCGTTTTCGCGCTCCTGGGACAAGAACAGTATCGTGCATTTGTTCTGCATCTGTTGTGCAATGGTGTTTGTAATTTCTTCATCAATCAATTTGAAAGACTTGAGATCTAGGCTCTGCGCCTGAGCTGGTTCAGAGGTTTGGCTACGAGAAGAACATCCGATGGTGAGGAAACTTGCGCAAGTCGCAGCGAGAACAAACAGTGGATGTTTCAACATGGATGTCTCCTCGTTGTTACAAAACAAAATCTGCAGCGCGTTTCAGAGTCCTTGGATGATGGCTCTATGTTCCGCACTCCTGAGTCCCAAACCGTTGCCGTCTGAAGGCAAGAGTTTCTGCCGAAGGGATTCAACACGGCGCGCTGTATCCGGATGCGTAGAAAGCCAATCGCGGCGTCCACCGTCTTGGGGATCATCTTTACCAAGAACATTTTGGAAGAAGTAAATCATCTGTTCTGAGGCATAGCCTGAGCTTCTCATGTTTTGAAAGCCAAAATTGTCGGCTTCAAATTCAAATCCACGGCTTCGGGGGAGTTGAAAGAGTACCGCTGAAGTGAGTCCGATCATGATACTACCGATGCCACCACCCACGCCCTTCAGCCAGCCACCCAAAGCGGCTTGATGCGCCATTGACTGGAGAGCGTGCTTGCGCGCAATGTGGGCAATTTCGTGGGCCATCACACCTGCGACTTGGGCTTCATTTTCCGCAGCCTTCAGAAGCCCCGTGTGCATGTAAACATAGCCTCCCATGGTAGCAAAGGCGTTGATTGAGTCGTCTTGAACCAGTTGGAAGGTGTAGGTGATGTCGTTGCGCGATGAATAATATGCGAGGCGTTGCCCGATGTTTCTCACGTATGCTGCTGCTGGATGATTCTCTAGAGTTTTGATGGTGAGGCCTGTTTCTTTTGAACGCGCTGGGTCTTTGATTGCTGCATCGAAATCGGCACCGTATTTGTACTCTTCGGCCAAGGTGAGATTGCGTAGTTTCTCTGCCTCCGCTTGTCCGGCACGCACCGATGTACCCCACTCTTGAGGTTTTGCTTCAATGTTCTCCTGCTGTGCACCGCAAGCAACGGTCGTCAGGGCCAGGGATGCCAAAAAAAGAGTCCGGGACATTGATTTCATCTGCGTCTCTCCCATCAGGTGCGGTTATCACCCGCGACAGCGCCCATACTGCAAACTGCGTGCCAGGTGGAGCATTTTTTTTTGGTTGGAAAGCCATAATTTTTAAGAGGTTTGGTCAGGTTTAATGTGTACAAGGTTTAAACACCACTGCCTAAATCTTGCTCCCCTGCGGTCTCCCTGCTAGACGCCCGCCAGTTCCAGCAACGATGGAGATTCCCCTTTTTTTCTCCAATCCAGACTGGTTCCCAACCCCTGAGAGGCTCTAGATGAACAGTCCTAATAAGTATGGTTCTGCCGTTTTTGCCAGCGTGGCTTTTTTTTCCGTTCAAGCCGCTCATGCCCAATCCAATAACCCTTGGAAACCTGTAACTGATGCCATCGTGGCAGGCATGGAAAAACGCCTGACGAACTACGATGAACTTTTTGCCACATTGAGTGCGGGCAAATCAGTGCGCGGAGTTTTCGATTACAAAAGGTGTGAGTTTCTCTTTCTTAAGCAGTTTGTTGAGGGAAGTGTTACAAATCCCGATCAACAAACCTCGGATGCAGCGTGTAAACTGGCCGCGTCGGTGAAGCCTACGAGCTGTTATGGCTCCGATAAAAATGGAATGGATGCAGTGGGTGGAATGAAGTTGGATACGTGGGAACAATTTGGTCCCGGTATCACCGGCAAACGCCAAGACAAACGCACTTATTTGGCCGCTTCTGAAACTAAACTCATTTCCATCCGTGGATACGTTTTGAATTACGGCAGCGTGCGTGCATACGACGACGGCGAAGTTCTGGTGAAAGTGGCCTACCTTGATCCGCGTGATTATGCGATCAAGATGGATGAAATGTTCCGCTGCCGCTTCAGCAACGGTCGCGATGAGAATGGCGCGTCATTCTTCGTGGCACGCTGAATGAGAACAGCGCGTCATTGTTCGTGGCGCGCTGAGTAAGCTCCTCGCTTACTTTCTCTTGTAGATATAAGGCCCCACTTTCGAGCCTGCCACTTGTTCACCCTCTGCGTTGAACCAACGTTCCCAAGGTTGAATCAGACCATCTTTGATAACTTCTTCGATGGTCATTTTTACGGCACCCTGGAAAGTGCTCGCACAGCCCTCAGCGGGCGTTCCGCCGATGAAACTCTGCTCAACTTCATTCCAGTCGAAGGTCAAAACACAGGAATCGCGCTGGGTGAGAATATCTTTCGGCAGATTGCGGCGTTCGTCCAATGAGCGGCGGCAGATATCCTGCGCTACCGCTGCCTCGTTGAAGGGGTTGGTGCGCACAGCAATTTTGCCGTCTTCATCTCTGAAGAACTCATAGATACGGTTGCGCTTGAAGACACGAGCGGGGGTCGTAACTGTTTGTTGCGCAAGCATCAGGCGCGTGCTTGGGCGCAGCGGCTCGCCGGCAAAATCAATTTGGCAGAATTCGTATTCGACGGGTGTGAAATTGGTTGGGTCAGCTGAAACCTGCTCGGCATTGGAAAACCGGCCAGAAAAGAATGCGGCGAACTGCGCAAGGCGCACATCCTGGGTGGCGATACGTTCAAATTGATATGGACCTTTCTCAGGGCCCCAAGCGAGGTTGCCTTGAGCATCCCAACCGCGATCCCATGTGCTCATTCCCTCTGCGTTGAGGCGGACTTCGCTGGTCATTCTTACAGAGCCCATTCGGGTGCTCGGGCAACCCTCCTTGCTCGTGCCACCCACGAAACTAGCAACGCCTACCTTTTTGAGTGTCGTTGTGCAGCGCTCTTCGCTGAGATCTGCGAATGAGATCAAACGTTCAGATTCTGGTTTGAAGCAGAGTTCGCTGAAATCGACTCCGGGTTTGGGAGCAAAAGAAGATGCATCAACCGCTCCTTTTTCCGCAGATGCGAAAACCCGCAGAATGCGAACGCGGTATGGCTCGGGTGAGGTGCTGACGGATTGTCTGAGTGCAAGAAAACGACCTGAAGAGACATTGGCGGGGAGGTCCTTCATCTGCACATTGCAATGCTGCACGGTCACATCGAGGTAATCAGAGTCATCGATAGCTTGAGTTGAACTGTCAAAGGTTCCCCGAAGCAGCTCTGCAACTTCATCGACAAGCGGGGAGGTTTGCTGCGCCGTTGCGTTTCCGCTCAAGAGAGTCGAGCAGAATAATGCGAGGGCAAAACCAAGACAGTTTTTGATTTTTGTTGACTTAAACATGTGAATGCACTCCCTGAAGAAACGGGATTAGTGTGGTGACACATCTCGCCGAGGAGTGCAAACATCTATTTTATGGTAAGAATATCAGGTAGATGATCATGCTTAGAATGGTCGCAGGGAGGGCTGCCAAAAACAGGCCAAGCGGACTAATTCCATCTTCCCCGAAGGATTTTTGCAGAATCCCGTATCCTGCGGGGTTGGGCGCATTGGCAATAACTGTGAGTCCACCTCCTGCCACGGCCCCGCTCACCAGTGCGAGTTTAGCCTGCTCGGAGATATCCGGCACTAAGGTCCCCAGGTAAGTGAGGGCAGCGTTATCCGTGAGTGCTGTGAGTCCGGTTGCACCCAAGAAAAGGGCCTTCGCATTGAGGGCAGCTACGATGTCCTTGAGCCACCAGCCTTGCAATCCACCCAGTGTGACCAATCCTCCCAAGAAGAAACCCACCAGTAAGCTTTCACGTATTTTCAAAGGGCTTTGATGCTCACGAGTGACTTCCGACATACCAATGAAAAGAAGAAAAAGCGGAAGCACAAAGGCGATGTGTGCGTGGTTGATAATCGTAAGAGTCATGAATCCAAAGTGAATTAGAGTGAGCCAAAGCGGCACTGATTTTTTCGCATCGGTGGCCTTTGCAATCTTGACCTGAGACAGCTCACGCCAAAACACAATTGCTGTGATCAAGGTTCCTAGCAACACCGAAATCAAAGAGCGCGAGCCAATATTTTGAAACACATAAGCCAAGTCCCACTTCCAGGCATTGACCACCATGAGGATCGGGGGTGCAGCAAAGTGTGTGAGTGTGCCACCAATAGAAACGTTTACAAACAGCAGGCCGAGAATTGCATAGCGCAATTTAAGTGAAATATTCTGAGAAAAAAGTCGGTCGCGCAGCATCAGGGCAACAACTGTCATGGCTGCAGGTTCTGTAATGAATGAACCT
>JBILKQ010000088.1:0-12635 GCA_044376655.1 Silvanigrellaceae bacterium | reverse complement strand
ACCTCTTAGCGCCAGAACGTATCGGAATCTAGAAAAAAAAATTGACTCAATTTTCTTAGTGCGTTGCCGAAAACCTCCACAGAGCCCGTCCCAAGGAGTGAAAATCCATGCTGAAACCGGTCATTCACAAGGCAGTCATTGTTGTTGGTGGATTACTTACCCTGACATTAGCGCTGGGCTGCACAAAGAAGCCGAGTGAAAAGAGTCAGGCCACACCGACGAAAACACCGTCACAGCCAAGCGCAGGAACACCCCCTGCCACTCCAGATTCCGGACAAGTGGATGCCGCACAAGCCATGTTTGCTCTGCAGTCGATTGTGGGTGATTTGATTTTTTGTCAGACTCTTTCCACTCCAGCAAAGCTAACGCAACTTGGCGATGTCGAGTCCACCGTGAATGCACTTGCCGGGGCACAGGCGGGTATCCCCGCAGGCATGCTCAATCCCTTCACGGTTCAGAGTCTCGGACTGAGCTTAAAGGATAAAGGCTGCACTCGCGTTCCTGAGTTGCTCAATGGTGGCGGCCATTGCGCACTCACAGTTCAAAAGCAGACTGCATCTGGGGTTGTATCATTTACCACAGAACAGCGTTTGTTATGGAAAGACATCCCAACACTTGCTCAGGCTGCGAATGTAAAAACTTCCCTCGATACAAAGACAGCTTTGTTGAGTTCAAAGAATGCTGTCCTGCTTTCACTGAACAGGCAGCTCACTCAGCAACGGCAGCTCCTGCAGATTCTTCAAGCCACAACCGGACAATCCGGACTCTTCGCTGATGCACAGGCGCTACTTGAAAGTTTGCAGGAGCAAGTGGCAACCCTGGAAAATGAAATCAAAAGTGTAGAGAACGAAATTAAACCTATTCAGGACGAGATGAACAAACGCATTGGTGAACTTAATACCGCACGCGCTGCATTGAAACTTGCCTGCAATCCCGGGGGCATGGGGGCTACCTCGGCCTCATGGAAAGAGCAATAATCAAGTTAGCCGCTCGAAAAACCGAAAAGTCGGGGTGTTTTCTGAATTTAATTAGTCTCGACGCGAATGAGGGTTTTTGGATGAGAAAACCTTTTGGCAAAAGCTCTATCGTTATCTCCTTCGTAGCTCTCACAGTGGGATGCAATCCCGCTGGCTCGTTGCCAAAGCCTGCATTGGGTTACTATGGAAAAGAAACCTTAGGAAAACTTCCCGAAGCTCCAGATAGTAGCGACACGTCAAAGGTGGTGTCGCTGGTTCAGGCCAGCGGCGACATGCCGCAATACAAATTGAAAGTGAAGACCAATATTCGCGCTGGCAAGACCATGTCATGCGAAATCAAGGCAGGTGAGATAGTCGATGCGATTGCGGAGAAAGGCTCGCTTATGCTTATTCACGCTCAGCGTAGCTCGCTCGCGCGTGACTGCGAGAACTCAGGCGAGGCAGACTTCGTAGAGGGCTATGTTGAAAAAGCAGTGTTGGAACAGGTTCCATCAAGCGAAGCAGACGCCAGCTCGCAAATTCCTGTACCTCAGCGTTCAGGCGACGCAAACCCTCAGAGCACAGCCCCTTCAAGCTCAACGACCGAGGGTCAACCATCATCTTCGTCTCAGCAAGAATCTGCGATCTGCAAGTCTGTGAAGTACGGAAGTTACGTTAAGAAAGCAGATCAAGATGAAAACCTACTCATTGCATATGCGCGCAGTGCTGGCCGACCGAACACCATTCCTGGGGCACTGTGGCGCTCTGGTGGAGACAACTTCCTGCTCATGGTGAAGGGAAAAGCCAGTAAATGGAAAGTTCAGGCTTTCAACACGAGCAAAAAGAGTAAAATGCCAGCAGTAGTTTTGGACGCACAGGGTCTCAAAAAAGGTGACTCGGGCGAAACTGAGATACCATTTAAGAAGTTCGTTAAAGATCCTAATGAATGGATCGGAGCAAGCATCGAAATCAAGATCTCGGCCCTCGATGCACAGGGCGGCGAAGGCTCCCAAGAATGCACACAAAAAGTAAATCTATTGAGTCCCCTTGTCCTTGATTTTTCGGGTGCGAAAATTGTGCACACACTTCCCCTCACGCACTCTGGGGTTGAGTTTGATTTAAATGGCGATGGCCTTGCGGAACAAGTGGGATGGGTTGCAGGCGATAAAGCAGCCTTCCTCACCATCGACCTCAACCACAACGGAATTGTCGACAGTGGTCGTGAACTTTTTGGGGATGCGACAAGACTGAAAAACAAAAACAAAGCAAGCGATGGATTCAAGGCGCTGGCTCAATACGACTCCAATTCCGATGGCCGCATTGATGCACTTGACCCTGCTTACAGCAAGCTCAAGCTGTGGTTTGATCGCAACGGCAATGGACGCAGCGAAAGCAACGAATTGGTTTCGCTGAAGGCGCAAAAGGTTAAGTGGATTTCGGTTAGGGGGGATACTCTGCCACGGACAGAGGCATTGCAGCACACCGACTCACTCGTACCCAATGACGTCCGCTTGAGCGCCCAGTTTAGCGCTGAGGGGTGTCCAAAAGGTCTGTGTAAGGTTTATGATATTTTCTTCGGTGCAGTGACAAATCAGGTTGTCACTCAGAAATGAGCCAGGCCTGATGTGAGCATCAGGATTGCGCTCTCGCTATCAAAACGGCGTGAGAGCTGCGATCCGCCCTTGAGTGCGGTTGCGTGGAATGGAGACTGTAAAAACCGTTCCTGCACCGGGCTCACTGCGCAATTGAATCGTCCCGCCGTGCGCCTGCACCACGTGTTTCACTATCGCCAAACCAAGACCCGAACCACCTCCCAGACGCGTATGACTTTTGTCGACACGATAAAAACGCTCAAAGGCCCTCAGCTGAGCTGCGTGCGGTATGCCCAATCCTGAGTCTTCAACGTAGATGAGCCAATCATATTCACCGAGGCGGACACAGACCTTCACATAGCCACCTCGACGGTTGTACTTAATGCCATTGTCCACCAGGTTCAGAAGCACCGAATCGAATCGCTGGCCATCAACCAACACCACATCCACACGTGAGTCGATATCAATAATGACGCTCACACCGGCTTCCTTGGCCTTCAAGCTCAATGTTTCCTTAACACGCTCAAGTGCGTTGCGGATGTCATAGGGACGAACTGTCAGAGGTATCTGGCTATTTTCAAGGTTCGAGAGAAGGATCATGTCTTGGAGCAGTGTTGAGACTTGGTCAGAGTTCTTCACTATCACACCAAGAAACTGCTGCACCATGTCTTGATTCAACGTCGTGAATTGATCCTGAAGAATTTCAGCATACCCACGAATTGAAGCAATGGGAGTTTTGAGCTCATGGCTTACGTTCGCAAAGAATTCACGGCGAAATTGTTCAAGACGGTGCAGATCACTCATGTCGAACAGAAAAACAAAACAAACAGGATGCTGGGTTCCTGACTGCACCAAAACCATCTTTGCACGCACACGTTTTGCTTCTGTGCCATCAAGGTGAATCGATTCCACCACTTCAGGCTCAACATCGCCAGAAGCATAGTTTTGCCGACAGCGGTTCAAAAACGATGAGAAACGATTATTCAGCTCAACACTGCGCACTAGTTCAATCAGATCGCGTCCGAGAGGATCACCATAATACTCAAGCCAACGCCGCACGGTGTGGTTGATTTTGAGAACCTTGCCTTCAAGCGTGCAGAGAATCACCCCCTCACCGATGGCATTGAAAAGCTCATCAATGCGGCTGTTCTGTTCACGTGCCTCCTGGATGGACATGTTCATGCGCCGCCCCATGCCCTGGATGGCACGGGCGAGTCGAGAGTATTCATCGTAGCCTTGCACAGCGGCCACTGTTCCTCCCAAGTCGAATCCGCCCTGGCGTGTCAGCTGCTGCAGAGAGCGCAGAGGCAAATCAACCAAGCGCGAAAGGATGATATAGGAGAGCGCAGCGCAGAGAAAAAACACAAGGAACGACGGCATATAGCTAATGAGAGTTTCTTCGAGCAGCAGCACCAACACAAACAGAACCCAAATCCGCATGTGCACGGAAAGAGGCAAAACAGCACGCAGCAGAATTCCTGTATTGTGAATCATGCGCTGCCCAGAAAAATAAGTTTTTCTGGCAAAGTTCAGCACATTTTCCCAGCTGCGGCCCACCAACTTCATAGAGCAACAACCCCACCCTCACTCGAGCAGTCGAACATCAACGTGACAGGACCATCATTCACAAAAGAAACAGCCATATCAGCGCCGAAGATTCCGGAGCAGAGCGGTCGCCCGGCAGCTCTGCTGCGCACAAAGGCGAGCAGGTGTTCAAAGCAGATCTTTGCTACGGGCGCTGCAAGCGCATCACCGTAGCTGGGTCGGTTGCCTTTGCGCAAATCAGCAAAAAGAGTGAACTGACTTACGAGATAAAATCCGTACTCAGCTGGCTGCTGCAATATCGATTCGTTCATTTTTCCGGCACTGTCTGAAAAAACTCTCAACTGAGAAACCTTATCCCACCAACGCTGATACAAGGGTTCGAGTAACCTTTGGATAGCTTCTTGAGGCAAAGCCAAAAGAGAATCATTGGAAGGTGCCGACACCTGCGGCGTCATAGAAAAACCGATCAACAAAAGCAGACCTGCCGGCACAACACCACACGACTCATCCTGCACGCGCACTTCAGCATTCTTACAACGCTGCACAACGGTGCGCATGCGCAGCCCGGCAAATGAATCAGTATCAGAGAGTTTCGGCAATGACACGCACAAGCCTCTCGACGTCATCGGTGTTGTGTTGAGTGCTCAGGAATCCAACTTCGTAGCCACTGGGGCCCATGTAAATTCCTTGTTCAAGCCAACGGTGATAAACCTTGTTGAAGAGGTTCATGTCACAGGCAGACACCTCATTGAAGTGTGTTGGCAAGCGCCCTGTTCCAAAAAAGAAACAGAAGAATGAAGCCTTGCGAACGTACGCAAGACGACCAGCCTGCATATGTGCTGAAAGTTGTTTTTCAACGCAACGGTCGAGCTCTTTCCCGATAGCCTCAAGACGTTCGAACGCAGAGCAGGCTTCCATTTCATTCAAGGTTGCTAAACCCGCAGCCATAGCAAGTGGATTGCCGCTCAATGTTCCCGCCTGGTATGCACGGCCGAGCGGTGCAACGTGCTCCATTACACTTTTCTTTCCACCATAAGCTGCTGCTGGCAGGCCACCGCCGACAATTTTACCAAACGTCCACAGGTCAGGCTCGACCGAAAAGGCCTCCGCAGCGCCACCTTTGGCCACACGAAAACCGGTCATGACTTCATCGAAGATGAGCACGCTGCCATACTTGCTGCAAAGCAAGCGCAGGGCCTCCAAAAAGCCTTTCTCCGGAAGAACGAGTCCCATATTGGCTGCCATGGGTTCAACGATAACCGCAGCAATATCTTTGCCCCAGCGGGAAAAAATATCTTCAATACCAGGAATGGAGTTGAACACACCGGTGATGGTGTCGGCCACGCATCCCTCAGGAACTCCCGCAGAGCTCGCTTGGCCAAGAGTTGCCAGACCACTGCCTGCTTTCACCAACAGGCAATCCGAGTGACCGTGATAACAGCCTTCGAATTTGACAAATTTGTTACGTCCGGTGGCCGCACGAGCTGCACGGATAGCACTCATGGTGGCCTCTGTGCCGCTGCTCACAAAGCGCATCATCTCGATACCGGGCACCCACTGCTGAATTTTCTCGGCGAGCAGAACTTCTTCTTCACTGGGAGCGCCGAACGTCAGGGCGCGCTGAGACTGCTTCTGCACGGCAGCAAGAACCGAGGGATGCGAGTAGCCCAAAATCAAGGGGCCCCAGGAACCGCAAAAATCAATGTACGTGTTGCCATCGACGTCGGTCAGGTGTTTGCCCTGGCCGTGTGAAAAAACAATCGGGTCGCCCCCGACACTTCGGAAGGAACGCACAGGAGAGTTCACTCCCCCCGGAAAAATTTTCCGACTGCGTTGCATTAGTTCTGCCGATCGACGTCTTTCCATGTTCATTTTTGACTCCAAACTCCAAACACACATCACTCTATGCCATTCTCAACGAAGACCCGACCACCTTAGGCAGGCCAAGCTCCCGGAGGCAAGCAAAGTGAGTCTTTCATACACCAGAAAAACCGAGAAACACAGCTATCGTCTGTTCACATTTGTGTTTTCTGGGGTCTTGGCTGCAACAAGCATGGGCTGCACCCTGAACAAGGATAAAAAATCAGGGGTCCGCGATCTCGCGAGCGGTGAAAGCGAGGCATCGGAGGCATTGAAGCAAATGAAGCTCAAATACGCCTTCACATTTCTGGGGAGTGCCGGCGCAAAATACCCCATTTACATGAGCGCTGAGGTTGTTTTCAGCGAAGACAAAAAGGAAGGCACCTGGAATTCTAGCATCGACAGCGACGGCGGCCTGGTGGCTGCAATCACTGAAACAAAAACACTCAAACCCGACAAAAACCTGATTTTAAAGTCAGCAGCTCCAACGGCACCTAGCAGCAACGAGGTCTTTGTTTTCAATTCTGGAAACCCAGAGCTGGGGCGTGGTTTGTCGTTGAAGGTGCAGCGGGTCTCCCGCGGGGGAACACAGCTCTGGAAAGCCATTTCACTCAGCTACTTTGGCTATGAAGCACAAATCGAAGACAGCACCACCCTGACTGCGCAGAGCCCATAACAGCGCAAAAAATCAATTACGCTGCAGCTTGGCCTTAACAGAAGCGCTCAGCAATTCACGGAATAAAGGATGAGGCTGTGTCGGCCTGCTCTTCAGCTCAGGGTGGAACTGGCAGCAAACGAACCAGGGATGATCGCTCAATTCCATCATTTCCGCCAACATCCCATCGGGGCTTTCTCCTGAAACTATGAAACCGGAGTCTTCGAAGCGCGCGCGAAAATCAGGGTTAAACTCATAGCGGTGACGATGCCGTTCGCTAATGCGGTCTGCACCATAGGCCGCGTAAGCATTGGTTGAACGGCGCACGATACAATCGTACGCCCCCAGCCTCATGCTGCCTCCCTTGCGTTCAACCTTCTGCTGGCTTTCCATCAGGTGAATAACCTTGTTGCGTGACTGGGGGTCGAATTCTTCGGAGTTTGCGTCGGCAATCTTGAGCACGTTGCGCGCATACTCGAGGCAGGACAACTGCATCCCCAAACAAATTCCAAGAAACGGAATGCGCTTCTCACGGGCAAACTGAATGGCTGCCATCTTTCCAAGAATACCGCGGTCACCGAATCCACCGGGCACGATAATCGCATCGAACTCCGAAAGCAGCTCATGCGCGTTTGCTGATGAGATCTGTTCGGAATCAAGGCCAACAATCTCAACCGCAGCCTCATTGGCAATACCGCCATGGGTTAATGCTTCGTACAACGACTTGTAGCTGTCACGCACACCAAGATACTTTCCCACCACCGCAACACGGATATTGTGCCTGGGCTTTTCGAGGCGTTCGATTATCCGAATCCAATCTTCGAGGTTGGGCTGCGCCGTCCAGATCCCCAACTGTTCAGCAATGCGCGCATCAAGACCCTGTTCGTGGTAAATGATCGGCATTTTGTAAATATTATCTACGTCGAGAGCCTCAAACACAGAGTCGCGATCGAGATTACAGAACAAAGAGATTTTCTCACGAACGTCTTGCGACATTGGTTGATCGGCACGACAGATAAGAATGTCCGGCTGGATACCAATCGAGCGCAACTCCTTAACTGAATGTTGAGTTGGCTTGGTCTTCAACTCACCCGCTGCCCGGATATAAGGAACAAGGGTGACGTGAATGAAAAGAGAATTTTCTTTACCGACATCATTGCGGAACTGACGGATGGCCTCAAGAAAGGGAAGGCTCTCAATGTCGCCGATGGTTCCACCGACTTCAACGATAGCCACATCAACACCTTCCGATGAATGTACGATATTGCTTTTGATTTGATCGGTGATGTGGGGAATCACTTGAACGGTGCCACCTAAATAATCGCCCCGGCGCTCGCGGTTGATGACAGTGTCGTAGACCTGCCCGGTTGTAAAACTGTTGCGACGGGTGAGATTGGCCCGAGTAAAGCGCTGATAGTGTCCCAAATCGAGGTCGGTTTCGGCGCCATCATCGGTCACGAAAACTTCGCCGTGCTGGAAGGGCGACATCGTGCCTGGATCAACGTTGATATAGGGATCCATTTTGGTCATGGAGACACGTAATCCGCGAGTTTCTAAGAGAGCGCCCAAACTTGCGGCAGCAAGTCCTTTACCGATGCTCGAGACAACCCCACCCGTCACAAAAATGTACTTTGTCGGATGTTGCCCACCGCGCCGTGCCCCATTCTTTTGTTGAAACTGCATGGAAGCCCCCAGGAAAAATTGATTGTTTGTCGGTAGCCCTACTTATCTTAAATCTGCTTCCAAGGGAAATTCTTGCCCGTGTCCCGGAGGACAGGGCTGGTAAAATCAGGGTGAACGTCCACGCGAGGTGCCCACGATGAGCCGAGACGGAATTGAACTGCATAAGTTCGCAGCACCAAGTTTTGCCACACCCACCACGGAACAAGTGGTTTCGACACTTCTGATGAGTTTTGTCGAACGCAAAGTGAGTCCACAGACCATTGCCGATGTGGTGCGTGCGCAGGTTACGGAAAACGGCATTAGCGCCGATTCTCTCAACGCAGCGACCTGCAACGGAATCATAGAGGTCGTCACCACGGCATCAAGCGTAGGTGATTGCGCTGATTTGCTATTCTTCCTCTCCAACCATCCGCAGTTTCCGGGAGGCCTCTCCCCCAAAGCTGCGCTGGGTGGACTCGCCTATCTTTTGCGCCGCGTTCAGGTCTACTTGAATCACTCAGATGCACTTCTGCGCAGACAGTACCTCAACTCGACCGAAGGATTTGCGCAGCGGGTTTATAGACTGCTCGAGCAAGACAGCACCGACGTCAATCATGCCGACCGCCTGCGTCTTATCAATGTTCTTAAGACCAATGACCCAGCTCTGGTGCGTTTGTTTTCTGCATCAGATCAGCTCAGCAAGCTCAAGGAATATCTGCTTTCACCAGTGCACCGAATCACAACGGCACTCGGCAATGCAGCAAATCTTGGCAGCAAAGGCACTGCTCCCGACCAAATCATCCAAGAGATTTCAACCACCGCGGATCATACCCTTGCTCTCAAAGGCGTGGCCGCCTACAAGCTTTCGTCACAGTTCGGTGGTCATTTGTGGAAACTCCACAACGCCGACGCTTGCCTGGCCTTTCTCGACGACGGTGCAATGTCGCCTTTCCAGCTGAGCTTCTTCACTGAATGGTTCTTCGACGGCCTCTTCCGTGAGGCGGTTTTAAATCCTGCAGCTGAGCAGGGTGTAGTGCAATTGATGCGCCGCGTTCTGACCCAAAAAGCGGCCGACATGGCCATCATCAAAGGGCTCGTGCGCTCTTTGCAGCGTGATTACAGCCAGGTTCAGGTTGAGTTCCAGAATCAAACAGCAGCTCCATCGGTGAACAACAAAGCCATGGCACTGGTCAATCAGTTTTTCATCAATATGTTACCCGCAATCGAACAAAACCAGCAGGTCTACGCGCGCCAGTTTACCCCCTGGGCACTGCAACTTCCCGTGCATCCGGCCGAAACGCGCATTGTCACACGTGCACAGTGGCAATGGCTACGCACTTTGACTTCACAGAAATGGGAAGAAGATTTGCGTGAACCGCCAAACTGGATTGTGAGCAACTCGAGCCGTTTTGCAGCTCATATTTTCTTGATGGCTCCTAATTTTTGGCTTCATGACTACGCAATTCAGCTTCTCGAAAAACTTTACGTGGAGAGCCTAACCCCACAATTCCAGGTTTCCAAACATCATGTTGAATATGTGGAGTTCCTTGTCCGAGCATTGCGCAAGAAGTCTCCGTTTTTTGCCAGCCGCCCAGAAACACTCGCTGCACTAAAAGCACTAGGAGTTGCCAGCCCGCATGAAGAGCAGCTGTTGCAACTTGCATTAACTCGCGCGAAAATAAACTCCCGTAGTGGTGCAGATGCTGCGCGTGAGCATGAGTTCCTGATAGAACTGGCAAGCCAGGGCGCGCAGAGCGAGCACTACGGACAAAACCCAATTTCGAGGACTCTGAACCTGATGATGAGGGCGGCCCGCGACAGCTCACGACAACCTGCGCACGCGCGAATTCCTCAGCCTGCGTCGCAAGCTGTATTGGGACGCTCAGGCCAGGGTCAGACCTCGTCCACCTAAGGATAACGTAACGGATGTGTGGTTTCTCTGGTCTTCTTGTCGGCAATCGCTCCAACCCTCAGAGCGCAGAATGGGAATCGCGCTTTGCCGAGGCAGCCCAGAAAATCGCACACCGTGGAACCGACGACAACCGCCTCATCAAGTATACTTCGCTTCTGCTCAACCATTTTCGACTCGCTTTCCAAGATCTCGAGTCCGGCCGCCAACCAATGCTTTCGCGCGATGGCGCGCATGCCATCACCTTCAACGGCGAGATTTACAATCATCTCGAATTGCGCAAAGAGCTCGAAAATCGCCACGGTGAAATCTCCTGGCGTACACACAGCGACACAGAAACTTTGCTTGAGGGTTGGCTGCGCGAGGGAGCTGGGTTTGTCGACAAGCTTGAAGGTGAATTTGCATTTGTCGTTTCCCGCACTGATGGCAGTGAATGTTTCGCGGCCCGCGACCACTTTGGTGTCAAGCCTCTGTTTTTTGCTCTCGCCGAGACAAACACCAGAATGTTTTCAGATGCACGGGCAACCTACACATGCACGACACCGCTGTTGGCGTTCGCGAGTGAAATGAAGGCACTGCCAGCAAAAAAGATCTGGAACAGAGACGGTGCGCTCAGACAATTTGTCGGGCTGTTTGAGCCTATCTGCACGCCCTTTGAAAATATCATTCACTGTCCCCCGGGCGGGCGAATCATGGCAACACGCCAAGGTGGCTCCCAGAGCAATGGAAACTACCGGGTGATTGTCACCACACGTGCACAGGCGGTGCGAAACAACAATCGCACCGCATTCTGGAGCAGTGATCACATCGACCATACGTTGGCCGAATTTCGTTCTGCATTGAAACACTCGGTCAATGAAAGACTCCTTTCTGATGTTGAACTGGGTGTTTATTTGAGTGGCGGAATCGATTCCAAAGCCGTCGCATTTGAACTTTCTGATACCTTAAAGTCACACACATCATCGTGGAAGAAGGGTGCACTGAAGTCGTTCACCGTGGGCTTTGAGTCAGCAGGTTACGACGAAAGTGAAGAGGCTGTCGCTTTTGCAAAGCATCTTGGATTCGAACCACATGTACTTACGTTGTCAGATTCAGCGCTGAACTACAGCTATCCGCATGCGGTTTATATTTCTGAAAACCTGCAGCCATTCACCAATGGCGCAGCCAAGTGGTGGTTGAGTTTATTCGCACGCCAATACGTACCAGGCGTCCTCACAGGCGATGGAGCCGACGAGCTTCTGTGCGGCTATCCAAGCTTCCGCTATTGCGTCTGGTGGGCTTTCTCACAGCGCGGGCGAACCCCAACCACCCCACTCGGCACCCGCTGGCGCGATAGCGTTTATGTCAAGAGATTTCTCAAGCAAAGCGAAAACCCATGGCTCGCAGGTTCAAGCGCGGAAGGGCGTGGCGACGATTTTGAGAAAAGTATCAAACTCTGGGGTGTACCTCACCCTTTGTTCGAGCAGATACAAACAATCACAGAAGCAATACTTGGCGTCGAAGAAGCTGGTCTTTGGCTCGCATCGCAGGGACCATCAATCCGCAGCTGGTATTTGCTCGGCATAGAGAACGCGCAGAGAGATGACCAGGAGTTTCTGCTCAACCCTGAAAATGCTTTGCTGCTCTGGCAAAACTACTTTTGCCAGAGTCATCTCCCCGTGCAAATCCTCAATTGGGTAGGCGATCGGATGGAGATGGCAAACACGCTTGAAGGGCGTACTCCGTTTTTGTCGGGAAGCCTGAGACGACTTGTGCAACAGTTGCCAGACATCGCTCTGGTGCAGGGATTTACAGACAAAGCTGTGCTCCGCAAATCCTATGCGCAAGTTTTTCCAAGGCAGTTTGCCTTGACTCCGAAAAAGCAATTCAATGCACCTTTTATTGATTTTGCACAGCTGCGCAAGCAATACGACATCGACACAGTCCTGGAGAAAATGGGAATTTCAACCCAGGGAAATCGGATTTGCCAGGTTCTCATGAATGAAAGCAAAAGCACAGGACAACAAGATTTGAGCGCACGCGAACGCTATTTACGCACCCACAGAATCTCTGCCCTGCAAACCCTATTCTGCTCTGCGATAGTCCAAAGAAGCCTCGTCGAGGAAGTCCAGCCCCAACGTGACCTGGAATTCGAAAACCTCATTCTTCAACGTGGAGGGATCAGATCATGAAAAGACAACTACACAAAACCATGAGTTCTGCCTGGATTGTGACTGCCCTTTGCTTGGGTTTGGCTTGCCTGAGCTGCGGACCTAAAGACTCAGTTGAAGAGGAAGATACCGCATCGAAGGACGCCGGTGCCGACACCCGTTCACGTCTCACGGGCGGCTCATCGACGATGCCAAATATGAACTACTGCCGCTACCCTCTTGATCTTGGAACGACTCTTGACCCGCGCCGCCCAGGACTTGTTCAAACCGTTCTGACAAGCGCAATTGATGCGCGCTGTGCACAAT
>JBILKQ010000201.1:0-4205 GCA_044376655.1 Silvanigrellaceae bacterium | reverse complement strand
AACACTTACATTTTCTTCGACCATGTTCAGGAGCTGAAAAGACATCGATAATAGATGAACAAGGTCATTCGCGTGAGCAGGAACTGAATTTTCTGCAGCAGACGTTTCGGCTTCATTGTGATTCACAAAGGGAATAAAGGGTATGAGCTCATCGTGACCAATCTCCTTGAGAACCTCAAGGAAGGCTTCCATGACATACTCCAAATCACGCTCAAGTTTTCCAGTCTCTAGGATTGCCATAGTTTACCCTTGATTGGCTTTGATTGAAGCAGAGGACCTTTCCTCATTTAGACAAAGTGATTTGAAAAGGGCAACCCAAACCAAAGCTCAAGAACAGTTTATCGCGCATAACAGGCAAAAAACGCATAATATTCATTTTTGTAATAGAATCTTTTTCCCGATGGGCACGTGTCTTGAGTGTTTTGGTGTCACTAGAAAGTGGAATATGTTTGAGCCTTATTTGGCTATATCTTTGGTGACAAAGATACCCAACAAAAATATGCCATTCAACAAATTAATTCGCTATGCAGCGACATACTTTATGAGTGCTGCCCTCAATGCCTCTCTGCCGATGGGCTTCAATAGAACGTCATCCATTCCGGCTTGTCGGCACCGTTGGTGGTCGACAGCCAAAATTGAGGCCGTAAGTCCCACGATTGGCAAATGTGATCCTTTCTCCTCGCTCTCTTCACTTGAGCGATATCGACGAGTCACCTCGCACCCATCCATGACAGGCATAAAATAGTCCATAAGCACAAGTGCAAATTCATTTCTATGCTTTTCTAACAACTCGAGGGCTTGAAAGCCGTTGTCGACGACCCGGGCGATGTATCCCTCAGCTTCAATAAATCGAGTGGCCACAATCTGATTGATGGGATCGTCCTCCACAATCAGGATATGCTTCCTTCTTTTCTTGGAACGCGGCGTTGGCGGAGCATCGATTTGGTGAATCTCACGATTTATTCGTGTGTCAGAGAGAACTTCTGAGAAGGGCAATTGAACTGTAAAAACCGTACCCACGTCTAAGTCGCTCTCAACTTCGATCCTTCCACCAAAAAGGTCAGTCAGCTCACGGCAAATGGCAAGACCCAAACCAGTGCCTCCATAGGAGCGGGTTGTCTCTGTTCCTATTTGCTCAAAGGGACGAAAAAGCCTGAGCATGGCAGACTTTGAGATTCCAATTCCAGTGTCCTCGACTCGTATTTCAATTTGATGTGTTCGTTGATTGGTGGGGGGAAGACTTTGTACTCGAATGCGGACAAAACCCCTGAGGGTGAATTTAATGGAATTGGCAACCAGATTGTTGACAATCTGTCGTAGGCGTAGAGAGTCTATCATGATTTCATCTGGAAGATCTTCAGCCATTTCGAGTTCCAAGGTTATTTTTTTTCTTGTCGCATCGCTACTGTGAAGTGAAATGATTTCGGAGAAAAGATCGTGTAAGTTACATTGGACAGGCTCAATGGTCATTTTTCCTGCAGAAAGTTTGGAAAAATCCAGGACGTCGTCAATCACGCGCTTGAGTTGAGAGGCCGAATTTAGAATCATCTGAAGATCATGGCTGCGTTGCTTGGATTTCTTTTTTATTGCCCAGGCCTCAATGAGGCCGAGAACTCCACTCAAAGGCGTGCGAATTTCATGACTCATCCGTGCCATTAGCCGCTCGCGTGATTCTGCGGCCTCCATCAGGGCATTTTGCTTAACATGAAAATCCGTAAACAATGCTGCTGCGATGTTCACAACAACAGAGTGTTCAATAAGAAACAGTTGCACAGAAATAACGGTGACTATCTTCAGAAGCTCAGGTGAATTCGGAGGATTCAACAGAAGAATTCCAGACAAAGGGCGCAGATACTCCCAGCTGGATGTTGCATGATAGATTCGTATCAGGCATCCAACCGCTAAAACCAGTGAGGAGTGCAGAATTCCAAACCTAAAGGTCCAAATCAGTATAAGTACATTGAGTAAGAAAACTCCCCAGGGAGGAATAAGCTCATATAACAAAACACCGGCTAAAGCTAAAAATGATGTCCAAAGTAAGACGAGCTCAACTCGTGTGCCCTTGTGTGCATTCCAATTATTGATGAGTTCGATTTCAGGTCGTTTCATCTTTAGAATTAGTGCAACAATGCGGTGGAGCCAGTAGAAGGAAATCAGCCCGAAGCAGGATACTCCAATCGCATTCGAGGACCACCAGGCAACCCACTTCAACCATGTCCAGGGTTGATCCCAAAATAGCTCCTGGAACCAAAGTCCAAAGGTTGCCGCAATAGGCGCCTGAATTAACAAGCCACAGAGCAACAAAACAAAAATGGTTGCTAGATTATCGATGGATTGACGACCAAAGATAAAGCGCCGAGCTACAAGTGCAGCAATCGTGGCACTGATTGTGTTGCTTGCAACAAAGCAAAGCGTTACAGCGAGGCTGTATTCTTGAATCCACCAGTCTGAAATGAGATTTGAAATTGCCGATGCGACTATGATTCCAATCCATTCCCTCGTACTATTTGCGGCAAATGTTAGTGCCATAAAATAGAGGCCGCTCGGGGGCCAAAGTGTGCTAAATCCAAGATTTCCTTGGCTCAGCGCTGTTCCGATTTCGGCGAGTGCTACCATCAATGCACAAAAGCAGATCAGGAAAATTATTTTCGTTCGCCATCCCTGCAGATTGTGTCCAGAATCTCGCATGCGTTGGTCACCTCGGAATTGAACAAAGGCCGAATCGGAAACCGATGCAATTTGGGATCATTTTGTCTGCGTAAGGATTTATTCGAGGGCTCTCTCGCGTGTTTATATAGAGTTTTCTTTAGGTTTTCTTTTGCTGTAACTGTAAGCTACAATCGGCCCGGAAGAGCTTCACCTATGCGAGTTTTAAGAATGGCTACGCGCGAGGGAGTTTTTATTTGAGCTGGATTTGTGGCGAACAGAGCATTCGTGAGTTGTGGGGTCTTGATCCTTCGGTTGCATTCTTGAATCATGGCTCATATGGCGCAGTGCCTCACGCGGTTCATAGGGAGAGACTTGCTGTCATTCAAAACATCGAAAAGAATCCGGCCGACTTTATCGCACGTCAGCTTCCGCAACGAATCTCTGAACAAAGGCGCAATTTGGCAGCTTGGCTGAATGCACAACCACAGACCCTCGCCTTTGTTCCGAACGCTACCTCAGGAATTGGTGCCGTGCTGGCATCGCTTTCATGGCAGCCCGGTGATGAGATTGTGTTTCACAGTCATGGGTATGGCTGGGTTCGTCAAGGTTTATCAAACCTGGCGGCTCGGTATCGGGTTGTGGTGAAGGAAGCACACATTCCTTGGCCCAGAGCCTCTGATGATTTGATAGTTTCCTCTTTCGAAGAGCAAATGAGCGAGCGAACCAAGCTCCTTATTTGTGACCACGTGTCTTCACCTACGGCTCTCGCGTTCCCTCTGAAGGGCATAATATCTGCAGCACATGCTCGGGGTGTGAGGGTTTTAGTTGACGGCGCGCACGCGCCCGGGTTTCTGCCGCTTGATATCGGGATATTGGGTCCTGATTTTTATGTTGGAAACCTTCACAAGTGGGTTTGTGCGCCAAGGGGCGCGGCCTTTTTATACGTTAATGAGAGTCACCGTGATGCAATCCGACCTGAGTCTTTGTGTTATTCGGGGGGAATCGCTCATCATAGCCACAGTTGCGATTTCGTAGATTACTTCGATTGGACTGGGACAACCGATTTCAGTGCATGGTTGAGCATAGCTGCTGCACTGGAATTTAATGCCTATCTTGGCTGGACTGAGCTTTTTAGAAATCGCCGGCAACTGCTCTTGGAGGCAAAACGTCTTTTGATTACCGCTTTGAATTTGAATCATGTGCAAATCGGGGGTGATGAAAATGCTTATGCAATGCTTACACTGCCATGGCCATTGCGGCATCACATAGAGCCTTCAATTGCGTTGGCGCGGATACTATCAGAGTGGCTCTTGAGGGAACATCGAGTTGAAGTTCCCGTCCTTTGCTTTGAAAATAGGATTTATTTTCGGGTTTCGGTGCAAGCCTATAATTGCCTAGATGAGTACCAACGCCTCGCTCAGGCTATTGCATTACACCCTTATAGTCTGGTGTGACGTTCAAATGAAAGTAAGATTGGCGGGCATGCTAAGAACAAGAGTTCAGCTTCAAAAATTAACATGGCGTTTGATCGTTTGTTTGTCTTTGGTGATTTTTCT
>JBILKQ010000200.1:0-4229 GCA_044376655.1 Silvanigrellaceae bacterium | reverse complement strand
TTTCGCTTCGGCTGCAAGATCTGAAAGCGGAATACGCTCCACTCCAGGGAGGCTCGGAATGGGCGTGCGCTGTGCGTTGATTTCGGTGACAAACACAGGACACACGAGGTCGGACTTGTTCAGTACGGTGTCTGCGACCATGGTCCGCAGCGCTTCGTTTTGGCGTAAGCGGCGGAGGCGGTGATGAGGGTGGCCGAGTGGAATATTCATTTCGCTCATTTTGATTTCTCCGCAGGGGCGGTGGTTCGTTGTTGCTGAATTAATCTGAGACAGGAGGCCAGCGCAAATGTCAGTATAGGCGCAATTGCCCCGCATCTGCGAGGATTGTCTGCCCCGTAATGGCGCTGCTCAAATCAGAAAAGAGAAAAAGGCAGAGCGAAGCTATTTCCGAGGGCTCAAGAATCCGGTTGAGAGGAGCTAGGTTGGCCCAAGACTCCTCCACCTTTTGAAGGTCGGCAGAATCTGCAGTGCCGAATCTTTTCTCTGCTGTGTAGTTTTGCAGCTCTTTGAGCTTATCGGTGCGCACATAGCCCGGAGCAATGCTGTTGACGCGGATGCCATTCTTGCCAAGCTCTTCGGCAAAAGCTTTGAGCAGTGCCATAAATCCAGCACGATATGCTCCCGATAGGGGCAGGTTTGGATTCAACTCTCGAACCGTTGTGCTCGACAGTGCCACAACACTGCCTCTGCGGTGTTCAAGCTGGGGGGCAAGGGCTTGCAGTAAGAGTGCTGGGCCGCGCAGCAAGAGTGCATGTGCTTCATCGTAATCATGGGCGGAGAAGTCGAGGGAGCCGCCGCCGTGCACACCGCCGCCGTTTAGCAGAACCCCACGGAATGTTACCTTGTCTGCTTGACGACGCACGGAATCAAAGAGAAGGGGATCTTTGAGATCGAGCTCGATGCAGGTCACATTTTTTGCACCAGCCTGACGAAGTTGTTGCGCGGTTGCTTGCAGATTCTCCCTGTGACGAGCCATGATCCAGAGTGAGGCTCCGTGTGTCGCAAGTTGGTGCGCGATGGCGTAGCCCATCCCGGAAGTGGCTCCGGTGATCCAGAAATTGCAGTTGTCAAATTCTGGACCTGAGGGCGGCGGGATTGGGTATGGCATCGGCGAACTCCTTCCGACAATATGCTAAGGTACCAAAACTGGTTTGAGTGTCTCGGCAAAATGTTCTTCCTGCAAGTGGAGGTTGGGGCGTTGCCGGGCGATTGCAAAAGAGGTTTGAAAACATGCCACTCGTTCCAATAGTCGTTGAGCAAACTAACAGAGGCGAGCGTAGTTATGATGTCTGGTCGAGATTGTTGAAAGACCGGATTATTTTTCTTGGAACGCCTATTTACGACGAAGTTGCGAATTTGATTGTGGCTCAGCTTCTTTTTCTCGAATCACAGGATCCTGAAAAGGATATCAACTTCTACATCAATAGCCCTGGTGGAAGTGTCACTGCCGGTCTCGCAATCTATGATGCGATGCAGGTGATTCGACCACAGGTGCGGACCTACTGCGTGGGGCAATGTGCCAGTGCTGCGGCTCTGTTGTTGGCAGCGGGCGCAAAAGGCAAGCGTTATGCGCTGCCAAACTCCCGAGTCATGATCCACCAACCCTCGGGAGGGGCGGGAGGTCAGGCGAGCGACATTGCTATCCAGGCTCGTGAAATTTTGACCCTGAAAAAAAGATTAAACGAGATTCTGGCTCTGCATACCGGCAAATCTGTTAAGGAAATTGAGAACGATGCAGAGCGCGATTTCTTCATGGGAGCCAAGGAGGCTAAGGAATATGGAATTGTGGACGATCTGTTGATGCCTCGTCCCGACCGGTCGGCTTACACCGGCCTGTAATCGGAACGTTGCGGATCGACTAGTATTGATTGGTTGTTTTTGACTTTGCGAGCTATTTTGAGGGGTGCAACCCTATGACAACACATGGAATTGATTTTTCAGCAGGTCGTGGCAGTGGAGGCAATCTACACGGACTCCATTGCAGTTTTTGCGGCAAGAGCCAGCGCGAAGTGAAAAAGCTGATCGCCGGTCCAAACGTCTATATTTGTGATGAATGTATAGCTCTGTGCAATGACATCATTGCCGAGGAAATGGAAAAAGATGATGTGGTCGGAGCGGTTGAGGGTGTTCCGAGCCCGTCCGAGATCAAGCGCGTTCTTGATGACTATGTTATTGGTCAAGAGCGTGCCAAGAAAGTGCTCTCGGTTGCGGTGCACAACCACTACAAGCGCATCGAGCACTCCAATGCTCAGGGCAAAGACGAAGTCGAACTTTCGAAGAGCAACATTCTACTGATTGGCCCGACAGGGTCCGGTAAAACATTGCTCGCACAGAGTATGGCCCGCATTCTTCAAGTGCCTTTCACCATTGCAGATGCCACCAACCTGACCGAAGCAGGATACGTCGGTGAAGATGTTGAGAACATCATTCTTAACCTGCTGCAAGCCGCAGATTTTGATGTTGAGCAGGCCCAAAAAGGCATCGCATACATCGATGAAATCGACAAAATTGCACGCAAAGGTGAGAACACTTCGATCACCCGCGATGTGTCGGGAGAAGGAGTGCAGCAGGCACTTCTCAAGCTGCTTGAGGGAACCGTTTCAAACGTCCCCCCGCGTGGTGGTCGTAAACACCCACAGCAGGAATTCTTGCAAGTCGACACGACGAACATTCTGTTCATTTGTGGCGGTGCATTTGCAGGCCTCGAGGAAATCATCCGTGCACGCATGGACTCCAACTCAATGGGCTTTGGTGCCGACGTAAAAAGTCGCAATAAGCTCAACGTAACAGAGTTGTTCTCGAAGGTACGTGTCGAAGACTTGCTCAAATTCGGAATGATTCCCGAGTTTATGGGACGTCTCCCGGTGGTGGTGACACTCGCCGAGCTCGATGATTTGGCACTCGTAAAGATTCTTTCCGAACCCAAGAATGCCATCATCAAGCAGTACCAGCGACTGTTCGCTTATGAGCGTGTTAATCTCGTGTTCGAGCCCGAAGCGCTTTCGGCTGTTGCGCATGAGGCGCTCAAGCGCAAAACAGGTGCACGTGGTCTGCGTGCCATTCTCGAAGACGTAATGCTTGAAACCATGTTCGAATTGCCCAGCATGAAGAACGTCAAGGATGTGATTGTCTCGGGTGAATGCATCAGCGACGGTAAGTCTCCGCAGTTTGTTTATTTCACCGAAGATGAAATTTCGGCACGCAACGAGCGTATTGCAGCCAAGGTCGCAAGCCCTGCTACAAACGCTCCAGCAGTAAGCAAAACCACGACGGCTAAGTCGACTGGGTCAAAAAAATAACCCGCGTTTGCTTTAAAAAAGCACCCCAGGCGAGCAATCTGCCTGGGGTGCTTTTTTTTCCCCTGTTTCTGACATTTTCGCGACTCACAAGCAGCCCGAGCGTTCCTCCACAATAAAAAAAGAGACCGTCCGTTGGACAACTCAAGGAGACCGCACGGCATGCTGGCTGTTCAAGACAAACTTCCAGAGCAACTCCCTCTTCTCCCCCTCAAGGACATTGTTGTTTTTCCGCAAATGATACTTCCGGTCTTCATTGCGGAAGATGTTTGTCTGAAAGCCGTGGAAGCTGCGATGGCAAAAGACAAGTTGCTTTTGCTCTCGGCATTCCAAGTGGACGGGCAAGCCGCTCGCGCGCCCGAAACTCTGGGCGCAGCTGAGTTGAACGCAACCTCTCCTGTTCCCTTCGATGTCTACGACGTGGGTACGGTGGCTATGGTCATGCGCACTCGTCGTCTTCCAGACGGTCGGGTCAAGGTACTCGTGCAAGGCATGCGCAAGGCACGCATTCAAGAGCTCTCGCAGCAGGAGCCATATCCGCTGGTGCGCGTGACCCCAGTCACTGAGCAGCCGATGGCGCAGGAGCTTGCCCCTGAAGCAGAAGCTTTGATGCGAACTGTGCGCGAACAACTCGAAAAACTTGTTGCGCTTGGCAAGGCGTTGACCCCTGATATTCTGGTCTTGCTTGAAGATGTGACGGACGCAGGGCGTTTGGCCGACTTGGTTGCCAGTAATATGAATTTGCGTATTGCTGACGCCCAGTGGGTTCTGGCGACTGCATTAGGAATCGAGCGCTTGCGCCGTGTCCACAAACTTTTGGTGCGCGAAATTGAGGTGAACAGCGCTCAACAGCGCATTCAATCCGCAGCTAAAGAAGAAGTGGGTCGCGCCAGCCGAGAAAATTATCTGCGCGAGCAGCTTCGTGCTATTCGT
>JBILKQ010000199.1:0-4230 GCA_044376655.1 Silvanigrellaceae bacterium | reverse complement strand
CAAAAAGCTTGCCAACAAGAGCACAATTCTCCTCACTGTGAAGCGTGCTGGTTACGTGAGTCAGAACTTTGTGGTTCCCAATCTTGGTGGTGGACAACTGGAAATAGAGGCACTGCTTCAGCCCATTGGGTCCGAGGACTTCAGCACAGTCAACCTGGCTGTTCGCTTGGTGCTCGAGGCCGAGCGTCAGATCCTCGATCGCAATCTCAAGGAGGCGCTCAAAACCCTAGACAAAGCTAAGGCTGCAAATCCAAACATTGCTGCTGCTTATATGTTTGAAGGCTACATCCACATCTTGCAAAACGACAAGGAAAAGGCGCGCGAAGCCCTTTTCAAGGCCTTGGCACTCGACCCGCAAGACACCGAGGTTCGCTCCATGCTCACAGATGTTGGTGCAAGTCCGGAGCCCGCTGCTCCCAAGGGTCGCAAGAAATGAGCCTCCTCAAGTGCATCATCCTGATTCTGTTCGGGAGCTTCTTGATACCCAATCAAGGCCGAGCTGAGGTCAACTCTGCGGTGGTGGTTTCCTCAGGGGTCATCCTCGCCAACGCCAGCGGCTATAAAACTGGCTCGGAGATGTTTGCCAAAAACTTCGACTTCAAATGGGTTTCCTTTCAATCGCGGATTCTTGCTGCTGTGGGCGAATTCCAGGTGGCACTCAGAAACAATTTCCAGGTGACCCAGATCATGGAGACTCGCGTAGGCGTTCAGTACTACCCGTTTGCCTATGGGGTCGACATCAACGACCTGCACAGCAGCAGCCAACTCAAATACACGGCCAGCTTGAAGCCTTATGCCCATGGCAAGGTCGGCTATGGCCGTTACTTTATTACAACATCCGACCTCACTGCTCTCTCAGAAATTGCTTCGAACTACATTTCGGTTGGTGGTGGCATCGGGACCCAGTATCAGCTCAGCGAATCGACCGCACTGGATGTTAACCTCGATGGCTCATACGCCCTTGGAACCAGTCCGGCACAATTTTCCGGTCTGCTTATCCGGGCACGATTTGGGCTATTTTTGCTCCTTTAAGGTCGACATCCCCCCCTAAAGTTCCTGGGTACAAACGACGATCCCATCCTACGGACTGGAACAGGTCCGGAGGAGAAAATTGCCAAAATGACGGGAGTTTTTCACAAGTCACTGAAAAACCTCACGATGTTGCTGTTTGCTAGCATGTCGGCAAGCGTTGTTTTGTTCTCATGTTCTGGGAAAGTGACCGACAACGCCGAGCTCGGGTGGAAGGTCGAGGTCATTGGCGGGGCTCAAGTCACCCTGCCCCGCAGACCGTTTGGCAACCCCGTAGAAATAAAAATCTTGGACGTTTCGGGTCAGCCCGTGGCTGACGCCGTAATGGAATATCGATTGGTTGAGGCCAAGGAGCTCGGCTCGGGAGAAAATGTGGGCGCGGATGTTCTGGCCAAGAGCTGGGACACTCCGAAAGCAGCGATGACTTCCTCGGATTCAGCGGTGAAGACTGCAGCGAGCGAAACGGCCGCAGGGCAGACTGTTACCATCACCAATCCAGACGGAAGCACAACGACCAAAAAGCTAGAAGATGAGATTGAAGAGAACGTCGGACGCATTGAACAATTCGACGCACGCACCAACCGCGATGGTAAGGCTCGCGCTTGGCTATTTGCACCGACAAGTTTCAACAAAAAGATTGCAGTTATTGCAAAAGCAGGACGCGACGCAAAATTTAAGCCAATTTACTCGTACGCGTTCTTGAGCACATCCGATACCAAAGGTGGTGCGCGTCTTACGCTTTCAACAACAAACTCAAGGAAAGAAAAAGCAGGTGATGAATTCGAAATTTGGTTGAATGTACGGGATACCTCAGGCCGCTTTGCAAGCTCTTATAACGAAAAACGCACCGTTAAGTTTGAAGCACAACCACAAACGTCTTGGGGAGGACTCAAACCCGACTTTCCGAGTGGCGAATTTGAATGTGAATTCTCAGGTGGTCGATGCCTCATCCCAGGGCCGTTTGTTCTGCGAGTGCCCGAGGAACTGAACGTAACAGTTTCTCTTATCGACAACTCTCTGGAACCGATCACCGAAAAAATAACAGTCACATCCGACAACGTTCCAAAATTCATTGCCCTGAAAAACACTCCAGGAGTGCCAACAAGCGCAACAACGAGATTCGACTCACTCAACATGCTCCCTGGTGGAGTTGTGGAACTATACGCAGCGTTTATTGATGCGAATGGTAACTATGTCTCGGATGTCCAAAACGCATCATGGAGAATTAAAGACTCTAAACGCTTGGAAGATGGGATGCCGATCAAGACGGGCCAGAAGATAACATTTCAGCCTACAAAAACAGGCTCAGGTTATTTGACTGTGGAATCGGATAATCTGCAACTTTATAAACCTGTTCCAGTTATCGTACCTTCGAATGAAATGACGCAATGGGCGTTCCAAATAGATCGAGAGCAACCCGTCCTCGAAAACTCTCTAAAATTCAAACCAGCCATCGTTAACGCAGGGGAATGCTTTAGCGTTGAGGTCTACGCCTCGGACCCATACGGCAACATCGTTCCTAGCGTTAAGGGGAATATAAAGGTAACCCTAGAAATTGTGAATGGGGTCTCTGCCCCTTACCTACCCAAAGACGCGCAGTGGGGAGAGGTCCTTCCCAAAGGAGACCAGTCAAACAAAGCGAAAATGACAGAGGCTACGCTTACATTCACAGATGGAATTGCAAACGTCGGTGAGAAGGCATGCATATTTGATGCCACACATTCCCCGCAGAAGCCTCCAAAACTAACGGCCACTGGTGAATGGAGTGGCAAAGCTTTTGCTGGTACGCATGAGCTCGATGTTAAGAAAAATAAGCCATACGAGATCGTTCTTGTGCGGCCGACTCAAGAGAACTTGGAAAATGACTTGCCAATCAATGTCTGCACTCGAGAAACCTCAAGAAATAGCGACAAAGAGCCATGCCTAGTTATGCAAGTGAGAACGCAACTTCTGAACGTGAATGATCCTAACGACGAAATATTAGCCACAGCCGTAGTTGATGCCTCTGGAAACTTCATAAAATACGTAAAAACAGACACCCCCGCAGATACACCGTATCTAAAATTCGAGAGGATCGACGACTTCCAACTTCGAATCAAACCCAAAGCTTCACCAAGCTACACTCTCGCAACTCCATCGCTACCATTTTTTACGATTACTTATGACAGTGGATTAACCGATGAAGAAAAAATCAAGCTATCCAACCTAACGGCCTCCTATAAATACGATGTTGTACCCAAAGACCCAATAAAACTGGCAACATACACAGATCTAGACGGAAACGGCAGTATCGATGAGACGATGGAAGAGAAAGACGGAGGTCATGCAAACGTACGTGTCGGAGACGTTTTCAAAATCATCGCAGAGCTAAGAGATGAAGACAATCAACCAGTCAATCGCAGACGAGAATTAAAAAACCAAACCGAAAAAAGTTTAAAATATTACAAAATTGAACCTTATAATGGCACGAATATAACTGCGACAGCAGAGATTAAGTCGTCGCCGGAGATCACCTTCCCAGATGGAAGCAAAGAGCAATGCCATAAGGTAAGACCAGGTGAAGTTAAAAGTCGTTTCGATTCGATTCCTTACACGCAATCGACTGCTCAAGCTATACTAAAAGAGGGAAGAATCATTCTTGAAGATGGCCAAGACAAAAAGACATTCAAAGTTTTTAGATCTACTGACTCGCGAAACGGCGTCTGCAACATTAGTATAAGTTTTTCTGTAACGATAGCCGCATCCCAAATCACAAACGGTTCTGGTGCAAGTGCTCTGACAACTGTTCCTCAGAATACTGCGGTGAGCTTGCTATTCAGAAGCCAAGATGACAACCAAGGAGTAAATACAAATCCCTACAACCCTGCTGACCCAACCGAAACTTGCCGAAATCGTGAGCTTCAGTACAAAGATGCATCAAAATGCCATGATCTGCTACTGAACGGACAATCCAAAAAATTATTCATCGCTGGCCATGATCAGTACAACAACTACATCCCTGGGACCTCAGCAAAACTCAAATGGATTAACGCGCCATCATATCAAAACACTAATGTTGAGACGGAGGATGTCGACGATTATCTAAACTCCCTAGATCCTAATAGCCTTCATAGCCTCAGAACAGCAACCGACTACTCAACAGATGCCGATACACTTGACGCAGAATCATTCTCAACTCGAAACCTGTCCTCCATAGAAGTC
>JBILKQ010000198.1:0-4251 GCA_044376655.1 Silvanigrellaceae bacterium | reverse complement strand
AGCAGCTTGGAGAGAACATCGGCACGTGCGCGCCACGCCGCCGAGGGTGATGGCCACTTAAGCAAGTCAGCCAAATCGGCAGCCGCACGCAATCCTGCAATCGCTGCAGCAACAGAATAGAGATGCACGCCTTCGCGCTCTTCCCAGAGGTCGAATCCTTCGCCGAGCCATTCGGTATCAGCGAAGCGATACGAGGCAAGCCATTGCGCTCCGCGCTCGACCATGCCTCGCAACTCGATGGCTGCTTCCGTGCGACCCGAAATTTTTACATGCTGCCAAAGACCAAAAAGCACGCTTCCGGTTTCGTCGGGCTGCAGAAGACCCCAGCTCGGGCCGAGATGACCATGCATGTCATGACGGTGCAAAAAGCTGCCGTTCTCGGCCTGACACTTGGCCATGTAACGATAAAAATGCGCTGACTCCTCGTATAGGCCAGCGGTATCCATTGCGAGCGAAATGAAGCCGGCGTCACGGCCCCAGCAGTAGCCATAGCCACCACACGCAGTGAATTCGAATTGGAATTCCGGAGCGGCAATAATCCCGCCGGTTGGATCCTGCATTTGTTTCAGAGTGAGGAGCGAACGCTGGTAGAGCTCGGTGACGTAATCGGGAAGATCGACGCTACGGCGCTCGTTCATTTTCATAAGCCATGCACGGTCGCTCGCCAAAACGGTGGTGCGTGCCGCCGCGTAGAGCAAAGGACAGCGCTCCACGGCAGCTTCCAAGTTTGTGCACCAACCACTGTTCAATTGAAATGGGTGGTGAGTATCCACAGGCCAAACGATAATCCCTTGACTCGTTCCCGTGGCGATCGGCTCGCTCTGGAGTGTTTGCCAGGTGTGAAGCACCTGAGCACGCACAGCAGCAGGTGCACCACTGCCGAGCTGTTTGATGGTGTTGAGAAGAGCGGACAATCGACAAGCAAATTCACGCACCGCGCACTGCTCGGCCTGCATCTGCACGCAGGCAGCGAACGACGGCCGCACAGGAACATTGTTTTGCTCCAATTTGACCGAAAAGAAGTGTCCGTGACGGTAGGAAACCAGCGCACCTTTTTGCAGATCCGCGTAGGTGGTTTGACCTTGTTGCGAGGTTGCTATTTCGGGCTGGTGCCAATGCACGACATAACATGCAAACTCAGAGGGGACATGCTCAAGAACAAACTGCTCACGCAGCGTGTTCTCGCAAACAAATCCTTCGATTTGCAAGGAGACAGCGGTTTTGAGTTCAGGATGCTCGAAGGAAAATCGAGTTGAAGAAATATCTGCTTCTGGATGTAATTTGCTTTCAACAGCGACGCAGGTAGCAACACTCATGGGGTGATCGGCTGCGACAAGTGCCTCGAGTTGCGCATCGGCAACCCATTCGTTTGTTGGCAAGGGCAAGAGCAAGGCGCGCGACAATCCGTCGACCTGCACTTTACGAACCAACAGGAGGTGAGTGAAGGTTTTACGGGTCAACAGGCCAGCCACGTCCCGTGTGGGCGCAAAGAAAAGCGAAGGACGAACACCAGGCTTGGGCTGTGGCAAAGATTCAAGCGGGGAAACATCACACGCCCGTGCGGCTCCATAGCCAACAAGCAGTGCATCTCGCGCAAGCGTGAATTGAAGCATGAACTCAAATCCCCGTCTGACTGTAATTTCAAAGCAACAGTTTTGTGTCAGTTAACTGAAAGGTGTCCGGCTGGCAAGCAGAACGAACACCTTTATTATAGTAAAAACAAGTGTTTTACTAACATCAGCGAGTTAGTGGTTTGTATTTGATGCGCTTTGGATTCACGGCATCGTCGCCGAGACGGCGGCGCTTGTCTTCGATGTAATCCTGGTAGTTTCCTTCGAACCAGACCACACGGCTGTCGCCTTCGAAGGCGAGAATGTGTGTGGCGATACGGTCGAGGAACCAGCGATCGTGGGAAATAACCACGGCACAGCCCGGGAAATTGACCAGACCATCTTCGAGCGCTCGCAGGGTATCAACATCAAGGTCGTTGGTGGGCTCGTCAAGAAGCAGCAGGTTGCCACCGTTCATGATGAGCTTGGCGAGGTTGAGACGGTTACGCTCACCACCCGAAAGGTTGCCCACCAGCTTTTGCTGATCTGAACCACGGAATCCGAAGCTGGCAATGTAAGAGCGCGAGGCAATTTCGCGATTACCTACGGGAAGAAGGTCGCGACCACCCGAGAGCTCGTCGAACACAGTTTTGTTGCCCGAAAGTGTTTCGCGATTTTGATCCACATAAGAAACCTTAACGGTTTCTCCCAAACGCAAGGCACCGCCATCGGGTTTCTCGAGGCCAACGACCATTTTGAAGAGGGTTGATTTACCCGCACCGTTGGCACCAATCACGCCTACAATTCCGCCGGGAGGAAGCCGGAAGTTGAGATTGTCAAACAGGAGTTTGTCACCAAAAGCCTTGGTCAGGTTTTCAGCCTCCACAACGACATCACCCAGGCGCGGCGCCGGTGGGAAAGGCAATTCCTTGATGGTTTCGTATTGATCGTTCGATTCATTGACCATCTGCTGATACGCGGAAACACGCCATTTGGCCTTAGCCTGGCGTGCCTTGGGGCTCATTTGCACCCACTCCAATTCGCGCTTGAGGGTCTTCTGGCGAACGGATTCCTGTTTCTCTTCCTCACCCAAGCGTTTGATTTTCTGCTCAAGCCACGCGCTATAGTTGGTGTGCCATGGAATGCCTTCGCCACGATCAAGCTCAAGAACCCATTCCGTAACATTGTCGAGGAAGTAACGATCGTGAGTGACGCAAACAACGGTACCGGGGAATTCCTTGAGGTGGCGCTCAAGCCACTGCACCGATTCCGCATCGAGGTGGTTGGTAGGCTCGTCGAGAAGCAGCATGTCGGGCTTGGAAAGCAACAAACGACACAGAGCCACACGCCGTTTTTCACCGCCCGAGAGATTTTTAACCTCAGCATCGGCGGGAGGGCAGCGCAACGCATCCATCGCGATTTCAATGGTGCGATCGAGTTCCCAGGCGTTGCAGGCGTCGAGCTGATCTTGAACTCGAGCAGCTTCATTGATGACTTTCTGCATTTCGGCGTCGTCGAGCGGCTCGCACATTTTCATGTTGAGGTCTTCGAACTTCTGCAGAAGAGCTTTTGTATCGGCAAAGGCTTCTTCGATGTTCTCTTGCACATTTTTCTCAGGGTTCAGCTCGGGTTCTTGCGGAAGATAGCCCACTTTGATGCCCTTGGCTGGAAAGGCCTCGCCCGAAAAGTTGGTATCGACACCCGCCATGATGCGCAGGAGAGTCGATTTACCAGCACCGTTGTTGCCGATAACACCGATCTTGGCCCCCGGAAGGAACGAAAGATACATGCCTTTGATGATTTCCTTGCCGTTGATGACTTTGCGCAAGTTCACCATGTTGAAGATGTAATTTGCCATTCGGGGACTCCTGGGCTATTTTGAGGCAATATTAAGCAACCCCACGTGGGGGCAGAAAGAGAGCCCATCGGTTATGTTTAACTTCTTCGCCAAGATCAAGAAGTCGTTTGAGCTGTTGAGCCCGGCATGCCTGACGTTGGCCTGTATAGTGTCCCTGAACCCCGCATGGGCCCAAGCCAACACCTCGAAAAAACAGCCCTCAACCGGCACCGCAGAGGAAGACTTCGCTTATTATGCAACCGCGCGCCTGCTCTCACCCGATCGCAAAACTGAACTGAGTTCGCAAGAGGTAAAAGTGAACCTGAGCGGCTCAACCTCCGTCGCGCTGCGTGGCAGAGGAATAAAGGTCGTTCTCGAAAGCGAGCCCAACTCTTTCCGCAAAGCACAGATGCTGCGCATTTCCGCCAACAACGATGGGACGCGGGTTGGCGGTGAATCTGCAGCCCTGAATGCAGGTATGTTCCGCCTTGTTCCTGGCGACGAAAACTCATTCCTCTACACGGACAAAAACAGAGGATGGGTTCTCGAGGTGCGGCTGCGACCGACGCAGCCTGGCCGCAGCCAGCGTTTGATGGATGAGGGAAAGTCAAAGAGCCCAGTGCGCCGCTTCCCGCGCAAACCCAAGCGCCTGCCAGCGTGATCGCTCCAAGGCCGAGTTCTGGCGAACATGAGTCATCTGCCGGTGACGCCTCCGCGGGAAAGTTCATTGCTCGCATCAGCTTCGGTTGAAAAGAAGGCTTGCGAACGCTATTCTTTTGAAAAATCTGAATTCTCTTTTCTCTACAGTCAGGAGCCTCAAGGATGCGACGCTCTCTCGCTCTGAATTGCTCAGTTGTTGCAGCT
>JBILKQ010000197.1:0-4277 GCA_044376655.1 Silvanigrellaceae bacterium | reverse complement strand
CAACCCGTTCGGGCCGAAAGCGGCCGCCCGCGATTACACCGCAAGCGACCGAAATACAGTAATAAATATTGCCTTTGGAGAAATTGGTCGTGCCATCGATGGGGTCAACAATCCAGACGACCTTTCCTTCCGCTGCATCCTGGCTCCACCCCGTTTCCTCACCCAAGAACACATGTTGCGGAAAATTTTTGGCAATTTCGCCTCTCAACAAGGCCTCAGAGCTCACGTCTGCTTCTGTGACCAGCCCCAAATCGCCTGATTTTTCATCAATTCGTAGCTGCCGTGAACGAAAAAACTGCAAAGTCAGCTCACCCGCGGCTTTCGCCAGTTGCCCGACAAACTCCGTGGACGGCAGATGAAGGTGAACATCGCTTTGTCCCAGTGTCATTTCTCATCTCCCTTTTGAATTGCTGCAAAACCTTCAATTTATAGCTCCATTCATGATAGGGTCGGAGCAGAGGTCAGGTCTACACCCTGAGGAAAGGTTACGCATGGATTCCACCACACTTATCATCAGCTCCCTTGTGGTGCTCATTAGCGCCGGCATTGGTGCTCTCCTCGCACGCCGCATGGTGTTAAGGAATCAAGACGTCGTTCAAGGGCTCGGCGAATCTGCCGAGCAAATCATCCGCAATGCAAAGCAGCGTCGCGATGCAATTTTGGAAGAAGCTCTCAAGGCTGCTCGGGAAGAGCTCGAGGCTGATACACAGCGTCTTGAGGAAGAGCGTGCACTGGTCAGAAGCCTGAATGAAGATTTTGAACGTGAGCTCAACCAACGCCAGAGCAAAACTGACCGCAAATGGAATGAAATCCAAGGCATTGAAAGCCAGCTACAGCAGCGGCTGCAATCGAGTCATGTAGTTCCTCCTGAACTGCTGAAATTGTCCGAGCAAAAAGATGAGGTCGATAAATCACTCATCGAAAGTTTGGTGAGCAAAACTTCCGCGCAGCGTGAGGAAATTGAATCCACCATTCGCGAAGAAGTCTTGAATGCCGAGAAACTCGGAATCTCCAAATGGATGCTTGAGAATCAAGAGCGCCTCAAAGCGGAAGCACAGCGAGGCGCGCGTGAAGTCCTGCAAAGCATTTATAACCGCTACAATCCTCGATTTGTCTGGCCAAAAACCAGCTTCAGCGTTGAGGCGCCCTCAAAGGATATTGTACTGCGTCACTTCGGAGAAGAGTCGCCCATTGTCAAACTGCTAATCGATGGCACAGACACTGCACTGGACATCGCCCTCGATCCCCAGTCAAACGAAGCCCCCACTCTCAAGATCTCGGGGGGAGCCGGCGTAGACAAAGAAATAATCCGTTTGACACTCGAAGAAGTTTTTGGGCGAAACCAATTCAACCCCGATCGTGTCCGACAAATTCTTCAAAAGCATCGACAAAGCATCGACCAACAGGTTCTACGTATGGGCCAAGATGCAATCAAGATTCTTGGTCTCGATCCGATGCACCCTGAAATCCTTAAGCTGATTGGCTCGCTCAACTACCGCACCAGCCACCGCCAAAATCAGTACTTCCACTCACTCGAAGTTGCCCGGCTCGCTGGGATGCTGGCTGACGAAGTGGGAGTGGATGCGAAGCTAGCCAAGCGCTCTGGCATTCTGCACGATATCGGCAAAGTTCTCGACTACAAGATTGAAGGCAGCCATGCGGTGATCAGTGGCGACTACGCGACGCGTTTCGGCGAGGCCGAGGTGGTTGTCGACACCGTGCTTTCACACCACGATGATAAAATCGTGGAGACACCCCATGCCTATATCCTGAAGGCAGCCGATGCCATGTCTGGTGCACGCCCCGGTGCTCGCGTCGATATGGAAGAAGGATTCCAAAAACGCATTGAAGGCATTGCCGAGGTCATCAACAGCTTCCAGGGCCAAGGAGTAACGGGTTCAGCAATCATGCATGCCGGGCGTGAGGTTCACGTATTCGTAGACAACCGCCGGATTAAGGAAAAGGACATTGACCCGCTTGCGCAAAACATCTGCCGCAAGCTCGAAAGCGATGTGCAGTTCCCAGGCCAAATCAAGGTCACAGTTGTCCGGCGCATCGAGATCTCAGAGGTTGCCTGAAACTTTGTGAGCGCAGCAGCGTCTTAGAAATACCAGCTGCTGCGCGCCCTCCACTCCAAGCTCAAATTCTGCATCCCTGCTGCGAACTCTAGCTCAACCGGAGTGAAGGGACGAGCGACGAAACTACTCGTCACCTCATGATTCCAGAC
Organism: Silvanigrellaceae bacterium; assembly: GCA_044376655.1. Classification (GTDB taxonomy): domain Bacteria; phylum Bdellovibrionota_B; class Oligoflexia; order Silvanigrellales; family Silvanigrellaceae; genus RFOM01. The sequence goes on along the minus strand of JBILKQ010000197.1, from coordinate 2,050 downwards.
CGGCAATCTGCTTTGGCTGCGGGCCTGACTCAAAGAAAACTTCGTGATCCAACGCGTGCTCTGTTTGAAAGGCACGTTTACGTGCGCACTCACGCCAGGTTCAACAAACAAACCTGCATCGGCATCATCACCTGCTTTAACATCAGCCCTCAGCGCTATTCGACCTCCCTCATTTACCAGTCGCCACGCCCGTCCATAGCCGAAATTTACAGTTGTTTGCCCACAAGCCGCAAAACAATTCTGCTTGTAACCAAAGCCAAAATGCCATGAGTGTGCAGACAAATGAGGCTTCTCAACCGGGAGTGTTTCAATACTCAGAGGCGTAAATTCTCGCAGCCAGATTTTATTTCTGTGCACCAAATATTCGAGATTGAAGAAGGCTATACCCAAATCTGCACCCATACCCGACACCGGATTATCAAGGGTATGCAACGCAGGCCGCCAACCCAACAGAGCGCCGCTCTTGAGGTCCTTTGCGCGCGAGCGATTCAAAATCCCACCGAGTGTAAGACGCGTAGGAGGATAAGCCTCATGGGGAGCTTCAAATTGGGGTTTTTCGACCTTTTCTAGCGGAGAAGGTAGACCCAATTGGGCTCGGCTGGTGAGAAGTACCGCACGCTCATTTTTCCATTTCGCAGCCTCCATGGAACCAGCCAACTGCTCATCAGCATCGATGTACTCAAGAATTGTATCGAACACTCGCATCTTCTGCTCTGGAGTCATTCCTTCGAGGGGTGCAAGTGAAAAAGCGTTACGCTTCTTGCCTTCAATCAACTTATTGAACGCAGCTCTCTCAAAATCGGAGAGTTTTCCCTCAAGCAGCAAATACCTTCTGACGTTTGATGCCCTATATTTCACTTGCGACACCAGACCAGGATATTCCCATACAACTCTAATTGTATCGCCGGGAATAACCCATGCATCGAACTTATCGACAAGCTTCAACGACGGCCTCGCAATTTCAAGAATCGCAAGCATCAGGAGAGAACAGTTGTCATCGAAATAGTAGTAGTCAATAGCGTGCGTTGAGAGCTCAAATACCGACCAAAGTGCCTGCCTCACTTCTTCAGGCCGCAAGCTCAATTCGTACTCCCAAAGATCGCGGCTCTCAGAGTTATTATACTCTTGAACCTTCACATAATAAGGCATGAAGCTGATGTAACCAGGAAACATTCCACTCAATCCCATGACTGTGTAGAGAAAAGGGTTGGTGGTGGTTGGATGAGCAGCATGGTTCAATCCGAAATCAAGCAGCTCGTTTGTGTTTTGCCCTTCAGAATTCAGCTTTGCGAATTTCAGCAAAGTATGACCGAAGAGAGAGCCCGGATTACCCGGGTAGTACGACGAAAAAACAAGTGATGCTTTGTTCGAAGCAACTGAATTTTTAAAAATCGATAAACGCTTACAAATTTCAGATTGATTCGATGGAACAGGATCAGTAAATTTCACGTTTAGGCTTTGTTCCAACCAATGTCGGCGCGAAGGATACTGGCACAAGGCCTCCTGACGCTCGTCTGCCGAACCATCAAGAAAAGCATTCAGAGTCGCATTAAGTTCCGCTAGAGCATCGGTTTTTCCATTCTTCGCAAGAAAAAAATCCGGATCGTCAACAAGACTCTTTTCTCCGCTAAACCAGGTTGGCGCGAAAAAAAGAAGCTTGCGCCACTGTTCCCTAGCCGCGAGGTCTTCACTCCTGGCTCGTGCAATCAGCTCGGCAGAGTGCAAGCTCTGCGCAGCTGAAGTGTTTACAACCGATGAATAGGCATCCACTGAATAAAAGGGTGTCACCACAAAGAACAAGAACAAACAGACAGCAACTTGATAGCGGCAGAGTGCTGACATGATAACAGCTTCCTTGAACAAAAAAACACTCCGAGAGTTTTCCCTCGGAGTGTCATGTTAGGTCAAGTCCTGCAGACCTAGAATCTTAACGGCTACGAACGCAACCCTTGAGAGCGTCAGATGCACGCGCTGTCTCGATGAAACGTTGCGAAACATTGGCTGGGTTGGCATCGGAGAAGATCACACCATGGCCAGCCTGTGCTGCAGC
>JBILKQ010000196.1:0-4291 GCA_044376655.1 Silvanigrellaceae bacterium | reverse complement strand
TTGGTCGCCTTTAGGATAAAGAGGCATGCTCCTTTTATGCCACTCATCGATCACATCAAACTCTATTGGCCAAGTGTGTGCTTTCAGGAATTTCCGACGACTAAAAACAATTTCGTATTTATCCCTGCGCTCGATGCCTGTGTCGAGATTCACATCCACAACAACATCCTCGAGTCCTGTTTTTACAACCTCGGGTTTATAAGATTTATCTTCGACATAATAACACCAGCCGAAACCAACATATGAAAATGCAATGCGGTCTTTTCCGGGAGCTTGGATTGTCTGCGGAACAGTGGGCTGATTATAGCTGCGCTTGATACAACCGAAAAAAAGGCAAAAGAACACAAGAGCAGTGACCATCTGAAATGAACGAAACCGACTGCGTCGAAACACTTCCCAAAAGACCGCGCGTTTCATTGCCTAGACTCCCGTACAAAACACGCCTTAATGGCTTTCACCAGGTAGGGAGCTCGCGCGATAATTGTCGCCTTGTTGTTCTTCATGGTGTCGCAACCGCCATGGGTATGAATAGCCACCGCTCTGCCCGAAGCAGCATCTACGACAAGGGAGCCACTGCTGCCCGGCGCAGTATCGAGGTCATGAAAGAGTATGCTTCCGTCGGTCCAGAGCACTTCACCCCGAGCCGATACACGGGCATGGCGACCCTGTGTGTTGCGCTGCACAGAGTGAATTTCAAGTGATCCCTCAAGTGGAGTCTGCGGATTGAGCTCTACTTCCGTGAAGCCGTGAACCTTACCAGGGAGGACTCCCGTCACGGGATGCGGTTGCAAATTAACAACTGACCAGTCGTTTCCGATCCGTGACTGAAGTGCACGGATACTAGACTTATCGACCTTATATCGGTTTGGGTGGGCGCTTTTTTCATTCCCGGCAGTAGAAAAATCCGAGTCAAAAAACTCTGCCTCATCAAGATGGTGAAGGCAGTGCCCCGCAGTGAGCGCGCACGATTCACTAATTAGGGTGAGCGTGCAGAATCGATCAGATACATCGCCAGAATGTGAGCGAACAAATCCGACAGATCTTTCTTGAGAAATAACGCGATCGTCAGTTCCGCAAATAGACTGGGTACCCATCGAAGTTACGGAAAGTATCGTCGGGAGAAATATATTTGAAGCCAAGAAAAGCCACCCCGCGCTCACGATTTATCGCATAAAAACATAGTCTCAAAACGGAAGAAAAAAGGAAAACCTAACAAAGATGAGAAATCTTTTCCTCCTGTGGATCATTTTGCCCATTGTTTATGCCCCAAAGCCTCCTCCAAACTGATTGAAAACCCAGCAGGAGACATGGGATGAAACGACTGCTCTCAATCGCAACGACAACACTCCTTGTCTCCCAAGGTACTCAAGCAAGCACAGACACTCTGGAACTTTCGGCACACCTGGAGAAGACGCCACGACGTCAAACCCTCAGCCCGCAACTCCCGTGTCAGGTCATCCCGACCCTTGAATTCATGGAACCGAAGAACGGAGAGCCATCGCAAGAGGATCTTCTCTCAGCCGCTTGGTTTGCACGCGCAGTTCAACTTCCCAACGAACATCGTGCCGCCCACTGGAAACAACTCAAAACGCAACCTATCTCGATCCAAGATATTTATGCGGGACCATTCGGCCTTCACGCCACCATCCTGGAGTTCGAACACAATGCCCTTGTGCTTTACCGTGGGACTCAGGATCCTCTCGACTATCTTCTGAATGCAACCTTTTTCACGGCACCCGGATTTCTTCATGGTCTTCCGGGATGGGTGCATAAAGGTTTTCTGATCAACTTTGGATTGAGCTGGAGGAACCTGAATTCAAAGCTCAAAGCACTTGCTTTGCGTGGCAAATCGGTCAGCTTTGCAGCCCACAGCCTCGGGGGAGTATTGAGCCAATATGCGGCTTGGAGAGCCGAGAAATCGGGGATTGTCGTGGACAAAATCTTCGCGTTCCAGAGCCCCAACCCCGGTGACGAGAAGTTCAAACAGGAATTCGAAAAAAAATTTGCAGGACGAGCCAGCAATCTCTTGTTCAGTGATGACATCACACCACACATGCCCCCAGCACGCATCGCAGCCAGAGAGTTTTCTGATGCCACTATGAGGATTCTCTCAGGCGCACTAACTGCAATTGTTCGCCAAGCCAAATATTCCCCCGCAACCGAACGATACCGACTGGCTGCAGATGGTACGCTGGAGCATTTGCATAACTTTGAAACCGCCACAGATGAACAAAACTTTTGGCGAAACTATCGGGAAAAAGCGCGTGGTCAGAGCTTCCCAAAGGGCCTAGGACCGGATTCTCCATTTGTAGCAGACCACAACATCGAGAAGGTCGTGTGCACCCTTGCAAAAGGGCTTTGAGGCCTACCCAAGTGAACTCGTGCATAAACAGAAACTCTTTTAAAGACCCTTGATATCAGGCGATTGCCTGGGCACAGCCGAAACCAAGGCCCGAAAAATTGAAAAATACGCTGAGCTCAATTATTCAGAGCAATACACTCTGCTTTTATAGCAAGAAATGAAAAAAAACAGCGCCAATGAATTCGCTGAATGTTATGAGTTGCTGCAGTTCAAGAGTGCTGTCGTTTTGTCGGGTGGTCACATGAAGCTGTCTTATTTGCTCCTGGTCGTCACTGCATTTCTTCATTCTACAGCATGGGCAAGTTTTTTTGACCGGCCCGACTATTTCGAAAACAAAGCTATCTATGATGAAGTCGAAGAAATCATTGAGCTTCTCTATGATGACACGCTCACTGAGAAAGATCGCGAATTGCGCCTGATGTTCAAGGACAAAAAGCTTGTTCCAACTTTCAAAGCACTAAAAATCGAGAACGAAAAGCGTTTGGCTGAACACTTGAAGCTTGATGGCAAGTTCACCGACGAACACATTCAGGCTCTCATGAAGTCGCGTCCGGTCATTGATGCTTTCAAAGTGACCATGGAAAATGATTTTCTTGGCGGCACTGACATTTACTATACAAACGGCCTGAGGGTGGAGCTCAGCTTCAACAATCCCGAGTTCGAAAAGTTCTTCAAGAAGCTTGGGTATGATCACAGCGACTTTTTCATACTCTGTGCGCAGAATATGTATAACACGTCTAATAATGATGATGGCTCTCTGCGTCCCAACGAGCCACCCAACGCAGGCGTTTTGTACTGCGGTGGGGCGGTCAATTCCTACAAGATGGACAAAAATAAAGCGCGCATCCGCTCTCTTCAACGCATCGAAGCGACCCTGGGTGCAATCGGCAAAAACTCATTTGCAGCACAGGTGCAAAACGGATTTCACCGTCTCATTGGCGACAAGGAAGTTAACTGGGACTACCAAATTGCCGACCGCTTCTACGTCAACGTGAATTTTCAAAAGCACATTAAAGTCGGCGAAGGAGATTTGTACGGGGATTCCGAGCCCGAGTACAACGTTATTATCAATGCAGGTGGAAACGCGGGCTCATTCACCAACTTTGTCAACGCTGGCATCATGATCAACTACCGTCTGCTCGGAACGCTGATCGACATGTACGTGGGCAATAAAATGACGCCATCACTGATTGAAGAGCTCGCCATGATGAGCCTCGAAAACCGACTCAAGCGAATCATCTGCGGAAGCAGCAATTGGAGCATGAATCTGTTCTTCGGCGCCGAGGCCCGCTACGTCTTCAACAACTATCGGCTCGACGGCAGCGCTCAACATTTTACTGAATCTGAGCCCCTCATCATCGACCTGAAAGCAGGTGTCGTTGTCCGTTACCGCAAAGTTTTCTTTGAGGTTGGCCTGGTTCGCCGCTCGGGTGAGTGGAGCAGTACGAACGGCAGCGCCGACGCACGCCCTCATACCTACGGCATGGCATCGCTAATGGTGCGCTACGACAACTTCAAAGAGCTCGGGAACAACTTGGTACACCCGGTGCGTTGGATGGTGGATGCCGAATACCGTAAGAAAATTTTGGACGAGAATCGCATTCGCCAGCTCATCGCCAAAGAGGGTCTGAAGGTAATTTACGACACGGGCGATCCGAAGAATCCCCAAAAAACATTCAACATTACTTGCCAGCGCTGAGCACATGCAGACTATTTAGCGCAGCACGTAAGTCGGCGTCTGGGACAACCTGATATCCTGTTTTTGATTTCGAATTGCTCGTGATCCATGGAAACGGACTCCTCAAAGCATTGCCAATAAAAACATCGATATGGTCGCCATGAATTAAACCGCCGGTGTCGCCAGCAAAAAAGTAGCCGTCATGGATCCTTTCCGTTCCATCGGAAAGATTAAACTTCAGACCACGTGCA
>JBILKQ010000087.1:0-13010 GCA_044376655.1 Silvanigrellaceae bacterium | reverse complement strand
GCTGCCTCACCTTCAACCAACACTTCAACTTTACCACCTTTGGCAGTAATGCTCTTCACCTTCACACTCGTGAAGATTTCAACGTTTTGTTTCTTCAGAGCCTTGGCCAATTCAGCCGCTGTCTCGAAATCTTCGCTGGGCACCAGCTGCTCGCTCATTTCGAAAATCGCAACCTTCGAACCGAAGCGGCCGAAGCAAGATGCAAATTCCGACCCGACCACGCCACCACCCAAAATGGCTAGGCTCTCAGGAACTTTGTCGAGGTACAGGATGTGATCGGAGCTCAGGATGTCTTTACCGTCGATCTTGATGTGCGGCAGTTCGCGCACTTTTGAACCCGTGGCAAGAATGATGTTCTTAGCTTGAATCTTGCTCTTGCTGCCATCAGCGGCTGTCACTTCAACTTGGCCAGCACCCGCAAGACGGCCCATACCGCGAATGACGTCAATCTTGTTCTTCTTCATGAGGAAAGCCACGCCGCCGTTGACGTGCTTCACGATTTCATCTTTGCGCTTGTTCACTTGCGGAAAGTCGAGCGTGATAGAACCAGGTTTGTCTGCACCGGCAATCTTCACGCCATAGGAGGCGAGCTTGCTGGCTTTATCAAACATGGCCGCAGAGTGGAGCATCGCCTTGGTCGGGATACAGCCCACATTCAGACACGTTCCACCGAGCCAGTCTTTTTTCTCAATCAGCGCTGTTTTCAGGCCACTCTGGGCACCATGAATAGCTGCAACGTAGCCGGCTGGGCCACTTCCAATCACCACGAGATCATAAGATGTGGACATTTTTACTCTCCTGGGTCATAACACGCGGGCCAATGCCGCCCGGGCTTGCTATCTAGACCCGCCGACCCAAAAAGGCAACTCACCCGCTGGATTACACCCATGAGCTACACTCCCGTTCCAGAGACCTTTATCCAACAGCTGATGCTTCGAAAAATTCCCCTGCGTATGGAATTCGTCACCTCGGCCAGTAAACTCGAGGAGCTGCCCGAGGCGAATGTGCCCGAAGTGGCACTGGTGGGGCGAAGCAACGTAGGCAAAAGCTCATTGCTTAATTTTCTAGCAGGTCAGAGGCAGCTGGCTCGTGTCAGCGCCACACCCGGCCGCACCCAGCTTATGAACGTCTTCAGCGCTGAACGGGGAGTTTTCCGTCTTATCGACCTTCCCGGTTATGGCTTCGCCTTCTCACCCCGCGAAACTCAAGCTCACTGGGCGGATGCGATGCGGGTCTTTTTTGAGAAAAGAAGCTCGTTGCTCGGAATCCTTTTTCTTATGGACGTGCGCCGCGAAGTCACTGAAGAAGACGTCAATCTGGTGCAATGGTTTCTTGATCATGATCTGAACGTGCTTCTCGTTCTCACCAAGTGCGACAAACTCACCAAGGCACAACTGGGCATGGTGATCCGCGAGCGCAACCAACAGCTGGGCCTGGCGCCGGGAATGGTGGTCACCACCAGCACAATCCAAAAAATGGGCTTGCCGGAAATTATGAGCGGCCTCGCAGGACTTCTACAGAACGAACCACGTCGCATATGAGCACCGAACGCACCCTGAAAAAACTGCGCCGCCGCAGCCGCAATACCGCGCGGGGTTGGCTCGCCCAAGCAATCAAGACTTACGCTCGCACATTGGAGACAACCGAGCGGACCTTATCCCGCGAAGAGATCCAAGCGCAGGTGCTGGCTTTCACCGAACAAATTCTGCAAAGCCTAAACCAATCGCCCCGGGCCGAGAATTCGGTGCACGAGATCCTCGAAGAAACGGTCGAATTGATGAGCCGTGAACTGGGGCTTGATGAAGATGATGACACCCGCTCAAGACTCGAACGTCGACTGCGTCCTCTGCCTTCTGCCAACACAGCGCCAGAGGCGTCGAGTTTTAAAGGCCTGACCCCGCTTTCACAACTTAAGGCGATCCCTCCTGCCCGCAGCCGCCCTGCACTTGAAAGGGAAGATGATGGGAGTCTTACCGAAACATCGGTCGCCACACTGAAAGATTTTCATCCCGAAATCGTGCTGTACTCTCCGCAAATCCCCCCCAACACGGGCACGATTGCACGCCTGTGCGCCGCACTAACTTGCCGTCTGCACCTCATCGAACCGCTTGGATTTGATGTCTCAGAGAAGAGTTTTCGCAGAGCTGGACTCGACTATTGGCCTTTCGTGGAGCTTTACGTGCACCCTTCTTGGGATGCATTTCTCCAAACACGACCGTTTCGCCGGATTGTGCTTATTGAAACCGGTGGGCAAACTTCTCCGTCCGAATTCCAGTATGAACCTGGAGACCTTCTTGTCTTTGGTGCCGAAACAACCGGGATTCCCCGGCACATTTTATCCGACTGCAAAGAAAACCAACGTGGGCATCTTGTTACAATACCGATGTTTGACCGCGGTGTGCGAAGCTTGAATCTGGCAAATAGTGTTTCGATTGTCGCGCATTGTGCGCTTGCGCAACTGCATGCGCAACAACCGGGACAGTAAGAACCATTGGAGTCAGGGCTCATGCGTATCGCCTCACGTCCACTCGTGGAACATGGCTCATACCTGGCCGCGGAATTGCTCACTTTGAGCCTTGTGATCCTTGTGGGTCTTGGGCTGGGGCAATTCATTGCTGCAGGCAGCGCTCCATACTCGGAATCTGTTGCCATCAGTTCCGATCTCAGCGCTCTGCCCAAATACGCTGGTCTCTCTCTTGTGCGCAGTCTTCTTGCGCTTGCCATTAGTTATACATTCGCAATTGCTTATGGAACCATCGCAGCGCGCAACGAACGCAATCAGCGATTGATGATTCCCATTCTGGATGTGCTCCAGAGTTTGCCTGTGCTCACCTTTCTGCCTGGTTTTGTTTTGGCTCTCACTCAACTCTTTCCAAACAATCGCTGGGGCCTGGAGATCGCTTGCATTCTCATGATTGTCACCGGACAGGTGTGGAACCTGGTGTTTGCCTATTACGAGAGTCAGCGAAACCTAAATGCTGAACTCAAAGACTACGCCACACTTTTGCGTCTTTCACCCGCGGAACGGCTCATGCGCCTCGATCTTCCAAGTGGTCTTGGGCCACTCGTCTACAACGGCATGATGTCCATGGCCGGTGGCTGGTTCTTTCTCACACTCTGTGAAGGTTTTGTGCTCGGCGACAAGAGCTATCGCCTTCCGGGGCTTGGCAGCTTTCTCAGTGTGACCTTCGAAAATCAGGAGTATTCATCGTTCGCTGCGGGACTTGGCTGTTTGATATTGATGGTTTGGGGTGTGGACTTTTTGTTGTGGCGCCCACTCATTGCTTGGAGCACCCAGTATCGCGATTCGGCGGACATTGATCCCGCCGGTGCTCGCTCTTTGTTTCTCGACTTGCTGCGCCGCTCGCGTATTACCGCAAATTTGTCTGATTTATTCGCGGTAGCAATGGGCAACCTGAGAGAATTTCGCAAGCGCAAAAAGCGCAAGGAAATCCTACAAACACTCGATCCAGAGCAAAAAGCGGGTGCACTCAACCGCTGGCGCCGCATGGTCAACCCCAAGCAAATCCTTCAAAGCAAAACCCGGGCACAGTTCATTGCGTTGGCGCGTTGGCTGTCGGGTTTTCTGCTCGGGATTCTTGTATTTCTGCTCCTACCCGCTCTCCCCAATCTGGCCACAAGCATGGCCCAGGTCACCCGCGCTGACTGGCTCGAGCTCATCAATGCTCTTGCAATGACATTCCTCAAAGTCCTCGGAGTCATCTTCTTTGCATCACTCTGGACTGTTCCCGTCGGCTTGTGGATTGGCAAGTCGCCGGTCATCAGCCGTCGTATTGCGCCGGTCATCCAAAACTTGGCGGCCTTCCCGGCGCCTGTGCTGTTTCCACTCATCGCCATGAGTATGGCCAAGTCAGAAATGAATCCTGCCCTCGCAGCTACACTACTGATGACCATCGGTAACCAATGGTACCTGCTCTTCAACGTCATCTCTGGTGCCAGCCGCATTCCGCAGGATCTCCAGATTGTCGCTCAGGTTTATGGTTTCTCCCTTAAAGAACGCTTCACAAAATTGTATTTTCCGGCCATTTTTCCTTCACTGCTCACCGGCTGGATCACCGCGGCTGGCGGCGCCTGGAACGCAAGCATCGTGGCGGAGATCGTGGAATTTCCAAACGGACGAATGCATTCTCAGGGTATTGGAGCAGAGATTACCCAGGCAACCACCCACGGAAACTATCAGCGACTGGTGGCTGCCATCATTGTGATCACAATCGCACTCATTATCCTGAACAGAACAGTCTGGCGCTCATTGCATCAGTACGCAGAGGAGCTGAAACATTGAACTGCCCAGATATCCGAGAACAGGAACAGCTATGATTAGACCTGCTCAAAACTCAGTGGTTACACAACCGACCAAAGAGGCGCGCAAGAGCGTCGTGTCGGTCCGCTCGCTGTGCAAAGATTATGTCCGCCCGAACGGTAACGTGGTGACTGTTCTCGAGGGTATCAATCTTGACGTCTACGATGGTGAATTTCTGGCCGTGCTTGGCACATCAGGTTCGGGAAAATCCACTCTACTCAAATGCATGGCAGGCCTGCTCAAACCCACACGTGGGGCGGTGACTTACGCACACCCAGAAAAAGCGGACGACCCTCTGGTTTCGTTCGTCTTCCAGAGTTTCTCTCTTTTCCCTTGGATGAGCGTGCGCGAGAATGTTGAAATTGCTGTGAGGCATCTCCCCAAACACGAACGCACCGCGCGAGTAGACAGCATTCTTGAACTCGTTGGTCTTGCCAGCTACGAAGACGTGTACCCACGCGAGTTGAGTGGTGGAATGAAGCAACGCGTGTCTCTGTCACGCGCCATGGTAGGTGAGCCCATGGTGCTGTATCTCGACGAGCCCTTCAGTGCACTTGACCCTCTCACGAGTGAATCGCTGCGCGCAGAAATTGGTCGGTTGTGGATGCAACCGGATCGCAACATTCGTGCCGCGGTTTTTGTGACTCACAACCTTGACGAGGCGATGCAGCTGGCCGATCGTGTTGTGATTCTTCAAGCCAATCCAGGAATGATCTACAGAACTTTTGAAATTCCTTTGCCACGCCCGCGCAATTCGAATTCGCCTGAATTCCGCAAACTCGAAGATGACCTCGCTCGTCTGTTCGGAGAGTTGCAGCTCGGCATGATGCTCTCTGACCACGAGGAAGAGCACCCACACCCTACAAGCAGTGTTCCGCCGCAAAGCGGCAAAGAAGAGCAACAAAAAACAGCAAAATCAACATCTGGAGCAACTGGAGCAGCACAAACAGAACGCCCGCGCCGCACCAAACCTCTCATCAACACGAGCCTTGTGCTCGTGGAAGGCCTGTTGACCCGTCTCGCTGAAGAGGAAATTGGCATGGATCTGTACGACCTCGCCGACGACATGGGGCAGAGCGTCGACCTGGTACTTCCTGCGGTGGCCTCAGGTGAGCTGCTGGGATTACTGTTCACTCCCGGTACACGACTCGTTCTCACGGAGCGGGGGCGCTCTTTTGCCGAGGAGCAAGATCCGCTACTTAGACGAGCAATTCTAAGGGATGCTTGTTTGAATCTCCCGCTGGTTGCGTCCATCTATGAGCTTGTTAAAGGAAAGCAGGGCGAGGGTCTTGAAAAGGCCATTGCGCTTGAACAGATTGTCATGATGCTTCCATTCGAAGATCCTGACGTGCAGTTTGAGGCGCTGCTCAAGTGGTGCAGACATGTGAACCTGATGAGCTACGATGCGTCAACGGGTGTTCTGTACGCTGAAGATTGACGAATTTTAACGAAACACCGGAGTTGAATTTGAACTTCGGACGAAAAGAACAGAAGAAGAACCACACCCTTGGGCGGGAAATGTGCGGAGGAAAAGACGGTGAACGAAAACTTTTCAACCATCTTTCAGGCGAATGCTGCGTTTGTTGAGGAAATGTTCCTCAAATACCGCGAAAACCCGATGTCGGTTAGCGAAGGTTGGCGAGCCTATTTTGAAGGTTTTCATGAAGGTTTTGAGACCGCCGTGCGTCTCAAGCCCGAAGAGCACAATGGCAACGGACATGCGCTTAGCACAGCATCACAGCAAGCTGCGTCTCCCGACCAAATGGTATTCGAGCAGCGCTGTGCCGAACTCGTACAAGCCTACTGCAGCTTCGGTCATCTGCAGGCGAACCTCAATCCGCTGGGTATGGAACCCGCCGCACACCCCGCCCTTTCCCTTGAAAGTTATGGCTTCTCGCAGAGCGATCTGAGCCGCATCACCGCAGCAGGCAACAGATTAAATCTCGCCCCGCTGCCCCTAGGAGAGCTTCTCGCTGAACTCACTCGCCGCTTTTGCTCGACGGTTGGTGTTGAATTCGAACACATTGCAAACCCCGCAGAACGCAAGTTTCTTTATGAGTCACTGGCTGCTCTCAACCAACCTGTGGACCAAGAAACACGTCTTGCACTCTACACCGAGCTCGCTAAGGCCGATGCACTTGAGAAAACCATTGCCACAAAATTCATTGGCAAAAAGCGTTTCTCTATTGAAGGGGCAGACACTCAAATCCCAGCACTCGAAACAGTTTTTCAGACAGCTGCCGCGCTTGGAGTGAGAGAATTTCCGGTTGCGATGGCGCACCGCGGACGCCTCAACATTCTTGTTAACTGTATTCACAAACCGCTTGAGCAACTTTTCGCTGAGTTTGAAGGCTACCCTCAGGAAGGATTGCTGGGCGACGGCGACGTCAAATATCATGGTGGATACGAGTGCGAGCGCACCACCCGCGATGGCAAAACCATCCGAGTTTCACTGTCATTTAACCCGAGCCATTTGGAATTTGTTGATAGTATTGTCGTGGGTGAAGCACGCGCAAAACAAGTGCTTCATTACGGTGGCGACAAAAACGCTGTCCTGCCCGTTGTCCTTCACGGAGACGCAGCGTTTGCCGGCCAAGGTGTCGTGTACGAAACCCTGCAAATGATGAACCTGGACGGTTACAGTGTGGGTGGCACAATCCACATCATTGCAAACAACCAAGTAGGCTTTACAACTAATCCCAAAGACGGCCGCTCCGGGCTCACTGTCGCCGACATTGGCAAGACCGTGCAGGCTCCGATTTTCCATGTGAACTCTGATGACGTTGAGAAAGTTCACGGGATCCTGAAAATTGCCACCGAATACCGGCAACGCTTCGGAAAAGACGTGATTGTCGAAATCGTCTGCTTCCGCCGCCACGGGCACAACGAAACCGACGAACCTCGCTTCACCCAACCCGTCCTTTACAAGCGCGTGGATGCCAAAGCATCACCCTACGAGGCCTATGCCCAGTACCTCGCGCAGCAGGGCCTTGATGCACGCTTCACTTTGGATGCGCTCCTCGAAATTCATGGCTCTCTCAAGGCCGCCATGAACTCGGTCTACGACAAAGTGAAAAGCGAACACATCAAAATCGAAAACAGCCTCCCACACCGCGGTTTCGAGTCCCTCCGCCGGCATGTGAGCAGCGCAGAGATGCTTAAGCCATTCAAAAGCGCGGTGTCAGAACAAACCCTCAAGATGCTTGGAAGCAAGCTCGTCGAAACACCAGAGGGTTTCACTCCGAATGCGAAATTGGCACGCATCATTCTCGGCGAACGACGCGACATGGTCGAGGAAAAGAAACGCATTGACTGGGGTATGGGTGAACTCCTCTCCTATGCCACTTTGCTCAATGAGGGATACAGCGTCCGCCTCGCTGGCCAGGACGCACGCCGCGGTACCTTTAGTCACCGTCACGGCACCCTGACTGATGCTGAAACCGCACGTCATTTTACTTCACTCAGCAATTGCACAAACAGCGGCGCACGCGTCGAAATCTGGGACAGTCTGCTTTCCGAAACAGCCGCAATGGCGTTTGAATACGGATATGCAACTCAGCACACCAAAGCACTTGTGCTTTGGGAGGCTCAGTTCGGCGACTTTGCCAACGGTGCACAAGTCATCATCGACCAATTCCTGGTTTCCGGAGAGAGCAAATGGGGCCAATCGCAAGGCCTCGTGCTGCTCCTGCCACATGGTTATGAAGGACAAGGTCCCGAACATTCAAGCGCTCGTCTTGAGCGTTTCCTGCAGCTCGCTGCGCAAGGCAACATTCAGGTCTGTTACTTTACCAACGCGAAGCAACTCTTCCACGCATTGCGTCGACAAGTGCTGCGCGACTTCCGCAAGCCACTGGTTGTCATGACACCCAAGAGCTTCTTGCGTCACCCACGCGCTACAACCACCTTTGCTGAACTCTCAGAAGGTGCTTTTGAAGAGGTCCTGACCGACCCGCGCAGCGAACTCGATGCTAGCAAAGTTTCACGCGTGATCCTTTGCACCGGCAAAATTGCACATGACGTCCTTGATGCTGCTGAAAAACCCGAGAACAAAGCCAACTCAGCCACCACTGCTGTGGTGCGGATTGAGCAATTGGCTCCGTTCCCCGAAAAACAGCTTGAGGCTGCTCTCAAACATTATCCAAAGGCCAAGAGTTGGGTTTGGGTTCAGGAAGAGCCCCGCAACATGGGCGCAGCCCATTTCATCATGCCGAAAATCGAGAAGGTTCTCGCGGGTATGCATGGTAGCAAGACACACCTCGACTACGTCGGCCGCAGTGAACGCGCTAGCCCGGCCGTGGGATTCGAAAAGCTGCACCTTAAAGAACAGGAAAAGCTAGTCAGTTCGGCCTGGAATCTCAAAGAGTCAGTTGAACTCTGAAGGTCGCCTAGCTAATGCTTTTGGATACTTAAAGCCCTCCCGTGAATCCCACGGGAGGGCTTTCTTTCATCTTCGAAAGATTCGTCAAAGCAACTTGCCGGTCAGTCAATCGTCTGCGAAACCCTGATGAGAAAACAACAAAAGACCAAAGATTCGGGTTCACAAGTGAAGTGACAACGGAGAAGAAGATGACTACAGCGATGCAGCCAGACAGCACCCTGAACGCTGAATTGTGCTCCGATGACAACATTGCCTTCCTGATGCTCTCGGAAGTGCTCAGAGCCCGCAGTCTCGACATTCTAGAAGCACTCAGAGACAGCAAAGTCAACGTGACTCATGTGCGGCGCCTTGCCCTGCACATGTCACTTTCATCCGAAGACCTGATCCGCTCAGCTGGTCTTTTGAAAAACCCTTCTCACAGCATTGCCCAACGACAGAACGCACGCGGGAGTAAATCTCAAGAACCCGCATCACTGCACTCCATTTTTGACCTCTGCATGATTGCAGCCAGGAACCGCCTCGCCGAACTCAAACTTGAACTCGAGAGCGCTCAGCCTCCACGCGATCTTTTTGTGGGCGGTAATCCATGGGAGATTTCCTACGCACTTTTTATGGTGCTGTGCAGAACAGCGCGTGCGCAGGCACATGATTCATTCCTCAATGCGCCCAATGATCAATCCAACTCTCAGGGAAAACTGCGCGTAGAACTCGAGGTTGCCGAAGGGTTCGCTGACATCTGCATTATGTCTACGACTCCGCTCGATCCCACCTTCGCGAAAGGTGAATTCTCAAATGAAAACTGCAACCAAATAAACCACTCTGAAATGAACCACTCTGAGTGGTATTGTTTTCGCCGCCTGCTTGAAGCCAACAGTGCGATTGTGCACGTTCAGCAAACCGAAACCCAACCCCGCCCACTCTACCGCATCACGCTGAGGCTCCCCACGTTCCAACCTGGCCATGAGGAGCCTATTGATTTCTTTACAGCGTCTTTACTGCCTGTGAATTCTTAAGTGCGCCCTGGATGACCTTTTCCCACGCATCCACAGACTGCACGTCGCCTTCGAATTTGCGGCCGTTCACAAACACCGTCGGTGTTCCTGAAACTCCAACCCGCTCACCTTCGCTCACATCGGCCTGAATGGCCTTTTCTGTTGCATCAGCAGAACGGCATTTGTCGAATGCCTCAGCTTTCAGTTTCAAAGCCTTGCTCATATCTTTGAAAATATTTTCCTGAGCCAATTTATCTTGAGCATCAAAGACCCATTTTTTGGCTTCAGCCAACTTGCCTTGCGCTGCGGCGCAATAAACAGCTGCGGATGCAGCACGCGCCTGCTTGTGAAAGCCCAACGGGAAATGCCGCACTTCCCAATGAATCTTCTTGCCGTGTTTGCTGAGCACTTCTTGAGTCACTGCAGCCAGTTTTTTGCAGTATGGGCATTGGAAGTCAGTGAACTCAACCACGCGAACGGGTGCACCTGCATCGCCCAAGGCCACCTGGGTGCTCTTGCTGAAGGTGACGACCGGAGCCTGCGGCTCACTTACGGCCAGTTTAATATCGCCTTTCTGCAAAGCCTTATCTGTCGCTTCCGTCAAAGCCTTAATGCGTTTTTGCTGACCCAGATAGCGGCGGATAACTTTGCCGCGCTCTTCTAAAGGCAAGGCTTGAAGTTGCTTTTCATCTTTGAATGTTTCCAGTGCTTCATTGATCTCCTTGGCGCTCGGCTCGAAGCTCTGGCTGAGCCATTTCTCTTCTGCGGCGAAAGGTTTTTCAGAGCTCTTGAGAGATTCAAACGCCTTGGTTTTGGCATCAACAAAACGCTGCCGTGCGAGCGATTCAATTGCACGGTAACGGTTTAATTCAAGTTCGTGCAGACGCGTCTGTTCGGCTGGAGTCAGATCACCCAGACGATAAGTCTTTCCATCAATCGTGAATAAAGACGCTGCATCAACAGCTGCCACTCCAGCAGCAGGGGGCGTTGAAGCGCTGGCTACGGAAATTGAAAGACTTGTGACAAAAAATGACAGGGAACGAGCAAAAGACATGAACGGCCTCCTGATGTAGAACTCCCGGCAATGGAACGGGCGGAAGATAGGGCGTTGGGATCAGGCTGACAAGAAGCAATTCATCAAAAAACAGTAAAGTTCGTCTGCTCAGAAATTCTGGTGGTGAATCCCATGCCGTGGAGTTGGATTTTTTGAACGTGCAATACGTTTCAAAAAGTAGCTGTGGCGCACATTCAGCTCTGTTCTCTCGGCTTCGAAAGTCAACATCCGTGCCCGCGAAATACCGAATCCTACGCCCAGGATAAAACCAATAAACAAAGCCACTCCTGAAAGAGCCAAAAGTCCAGGAAGCACAAAAGACTGAGTGTCAGGTGAGAGAAAATTGATGAACCACTCAGGCTGCAAACGATAAAGCTGCTTGACACCAGCATAGAGACCCAAACAGGGTGTAGCCAACGTTAATGCGGACGTAATAGGGTATGTGAACAAAGCCCATTTCGCGGCGCGGCGCCATGAGGTGATGCGGCGAAAGTGCTCACCATAGTGACTCTTCATGTAGCGGTTGAAGGCAGACTCCGGAACACCCCGGCCGCGGGTTTTGGCAGGACGTTTTGAGCCCGTGGCCGAGGTCGGGGCATTGCTGTCGTTTCGATGTTGAGAACTCTTTTGCTGAGCCATGTCTCTGTCCACCCCTACTCAAAACCTACGAAGAAAATTTGCTACTGATTGCCGGCCAGCACTCCGCGCCGCATCCGTAACTGCCGCTCCTCTGCAATTTTTCTTTGATTGACCGCGTCTATTTTCTCCACGACCGCCTCGTTCATTCCGCGCCACTCATCAATCACTTCACGCCAGCCACGCGGGAAGAGCAAACGCAACTTCGCAAGACGCCAATAGCCTGGAAAGTGATCGTGTCGCTCTGTCGACCAAAGTCCCAGGAACAGAATCAACGGCCCCGAGGCAAGTCCAATCACAAACGCAAGCCAACTGTTGAGGTCAGGCCAGATGGTCAACAGAATCCCTTTGACACTCAAGCTACCCAGAGCAATCCATGCTGCAAAAACATATATACCGTGCGCGATTTTCATTGTGGCAAGAACATCGCGATCACGTGTGCTGAGCTCTCCGAGAAAACCGGCAATGCGCTGTGGAATAAACCACACAATGAAACTCAAATACTCGATGGGGCCGGCCACCAGAAAATAAAACAGGCCCTGGGTCAGGATCATTTTAAAGAAAGATCTCTTCTTCTCGTGCGATTCCCCCCAGATAATTTGTGCCGGGCTGATATTCATAGCGAGCAGCATACGCCGCATGGTCTGAACTCGAGCGAGAAAGACCGGATCCTGGTCGAATTCAGGTCGGTAGGTATCAACGAAGACACGAAACTCTCGCGCACTTTGAGGAGGACGTCCGTATGCGATTTCAAAAATGAAAAGCCAATTCCGCTTTTCGTCCCAGGTCGAGAACTGCGCCAGTGCATCGAGTATTGATTGCCTCAGCGAGGCCATCAAGTCATCAACTGCAAGCTCGCTGCTGGTCACTGCGATAGGTTCACAAAAATGAAGTGCAATGTCCGAACGGTACTCGTCTTTCTCAAAATAATCGATTGCAACCGGCTGCAGCACGATCGAACAGTTTTCATTCTTTGAGTGCGCCATTGCTTGCAAAGCCATGCGCGCAATCCCAGTTTTAAGTTTCTGCAAATAAGGCTGATCGTGGCTCACACCTTCGGGAAAAATCAGAATCCGGTCACCCGCACAAAGAGCATCCGAGACAAACTGAAACGCCTCTGAATTGGCAGCGAGACGCCAGTCTTTCTCAGATATTCCTTCCGCAATCGCTTGTTTGTGCGCTTGCGCATCAATCATCATATCCTGAGTACGGCGCACCGGAATCGCACGTGCAAGTTGCAGCAGCGGTCGCATCACTGGGTGCGACCAAAGGGTATGCTTTGAAATAGGGCGAAGTGGCACGGGTGCGAGGGCCATCATGATGGCCGGGTCGACAATTCCACTCTGGTGATTTGCCGCCCAGATGGCGTGGGGGCCGACATAGGGAGTGCCAGACACCGAGATTCTGCGAAAGAAGATGCGACTCAGGGCCTTGGCCAATACTCTCAGCATGGAATCTCCAGGTTTTGTTCTCTTCTGAATTTAGCGTAAGATGCGGGGGCTGAGCAGGCTGATGCTGTCAAAGCCGACACCGCCTCGATGCCCGCCCAGCCTCTGTCAGGGGATTGGCTGTGCTGCACTCAAATGTTTCAAAAACCATGAACTGGATCGCAAACGACACCCGTCG
>JBILKQ010000086.1:0-13013 GCA_044376655.1 Silvanigrellaceae bacterium | reverse complement strand
GCCTCCGCGGGAAAGTTCACTGCTCGAATGAGCTTCGGTTGAAAAGAAGGCTTGCGAACGCTATTCTTTTGAAAAATCTGAATTCTCTTTTCTCTACAGTCAGGAGCCTCAAGGATGCGACGCTCTCTCGCTCTGAATTGCTCAGTTGTTGCAGCTTGCCTGATTGCATGGAACGTTGCGATGGCAGAGAACAAACCCTCGTCAAAGAGAAGTTCCATAAGCTCCGGAACGTCGAATGACTTTAATACTTTCTCCGGCACCACTCAGTCTCCCAAGGTTGAAAGAGAAACATTTGTTTCCGTGAATCTCAACGAACTGAGCAAGGAGGCCTCGCAGGGCGAAGGAGTGCACTTGCGTGGACTTGCCGAAATGATTGGTTGCGGCAATGAAATTCAATTCGAACTTTTTGCCGCCGTTGCGCAAATGGAACATTCAGAAATATTCTCTGACAACAACGGCAGCAAAGTCACCCAGCGTCTGCTTTCCAAACTTAAGGAAAGCAACACGCTCGACGAATGCCTCAAAGTAAAATGAGTTGATTTGAACTCTTTTGCCAAGATACTTAGGGATTCATGAGCACAAGAATTTCATCGATTGCACCGCGACGACCCGGCACGGAATTGATAGCACGACGCGCTTTTACGCGTCGCACATCCCAGCGCTCATAGAGATCGAGCACATAAGAGGCTGTTGAATTGGAAAGCGCCACTTTTGCGCCACGTGCAACGGCCCCAGCGAGTGCATCATGAAGCCTCTTTTGTTCATTGCGATCGAAGCCGTGACTTGTGTAGGTATTAAATGAAGAAGTCGCCGAAAGAGGCTCATAGGGCGGGTCGCAATAAACAAAATCTCCAGCACCTGCATTGGCAATGACCGCCTCGAAATCCAGATTGCGAAGCTCTGCTTGCACCAACCTGCGGCTCACCACTTGAAAATTCGCGGCATTGTAAAGCGCCGGACACTTCTTACGGTGACCAAAGGGAACGTTGAACTGACCTCGTGCATTTTGCCGGTAGAGACCATTAAAGCCCGTTTTATTCAAAAAAAGTGTGCGCGCAGCGCGGGCGGTTGCTGATTCAGGTATTTCAGCACGCAAGGCATAGTAAAACTCTTTAGAGTAACAACGCACATACTGATCGAGCTGCTGTATGAGTTGGTCAGGTGCGTCACGGATAACACAATAGAGGTTGAATAATTCGGGGTTGAGTTCGTTGAGCAACGCGGGCACCCCAGGACGCAAGCTGAAAAAAACCGCCCCACCGCCCAGAAAGGGTTCGATGTAGCGGTCGAATCCATTTGGAAAAAGCGGAACAAGTTGTTCGAGAAGAGCTGATTTGCCCCCTGCCCACTTCAGAACCGGACGAGCCCGATCACTGATGTTGAAAAGCATGGGTGTCTCCTTGCGATGCAGAGCCGAGTAGCTCCACAACCATTCAGGGAGACAACTCTGTTACCGACACTTTGTACCTGCTGCACCTTGAATTTCAAAGGGCAGCTCAATTGTTTTGATATCAAAGACGGCATCGTTAAAATCGATCCCAAGTTCGCGCACGCGCGAAGGGTCGCTCTTCGCGAGGCTGATTTTCTCGCTGGGCTGGTCTTCAAAATGAACACGAATCAATTTACCGCCAACCTGCTGAGCAGCTTCGCTCAAAACAAAATGCACACGGTCGGTAGCGTTCGCATGCGAGCGCACGTAGCGCGGTGCCGCTTCAAACGGACCATTGCAAGGCTGACCCGCCTGTTTACGCTCTGCGCATTCGCTTCCCACGTTCACATAGGATTCCATTTTTAGATTCAACACCGGACAGTTCACACCCTCTGGAATGGGAATTCGGACAACCTTTCCCACCACGCTGTTCTCTTTCGTGCACGCGATGTCAAAGGATTTGCCACCGAGCTCAACCTTTAGACAGTTGTTCCACCATGCTTCGGGCTGAAGGCCCATGACCTGCAAAACAAGGGTACGCTTGGGGTCGAGCGGCGAATCATCGCGCTCAGGCGCTTTCTGCTGATCTCCGTTTTCAGGGGGTGACGTGTCACCTGGATTGCCTTGTGCTGGTGGATTCCGATTGTCGGAACCCGCACCACGGAAGTTGCTGGAACCGCAGGCCCACAGCGCGAAAGCCACCAGACCGGTGAGCATCGCTAAAACTATTCTGGGCAGCGAAATCCCTCGGGTTCGTCGAGTTCTATGCTGCAGGCTCTCTCTCAAATTGATGCGAAACATAACGCACCCCCTCTCTCCTGAGAGCACCTCAGCAACATGCGTGCCGAGCCAGACCCGCAATCAGACAATTGCGGTTCGGGGTGGCAACAAGACAGCCCTGACCGGTGAGGCGTCGAAGCCTTCGAGATTGAGCGGCAGTGCAATGAGCGTGTACTCGCCCTCGGGAACCTGATCGAGAACCAGCCCCTCGAGAACAGCAACATCGTGCGCGAACAGCGCTTGATGACTCTCTAGTTGCTTGGAGTCGTGCGGGTCAACCGAAGGTGTATCGATTCCTACCGTGACAACACCACGCTGCGCCAGCCAGACGATGAGTTCAGGACTAAGCGAAGCGAAGTCATCACGCCACCGCTGGGGATCTGGAAAGGTTTGTGTTCGAAATAGAACACGCGGTGCAGTGATAGAATGACTGCTCAGATGTTGGGGCAGAATACGTTCGTGGGGATGGCTCAGCTGCACATGAATCACCTGACATAAACCAAGGTAACGGCGCAAATCACGGCGTGAGATATCTTCACCCTGCGCATGGTAATGAGAGGGAGCATCTGCATGAGCCCCAATATGAACCGTGCTTTCCAATGCAGAAAGCATCAGGTGATGACCCTGTTCGAAGCTCAGCAGGGTTTTCTGACTCAAGGGTGTGTCGCCCGGAAATACAGCGGTTCGGGGCGTGAGTTTTGGCGAAATATCGTATAAAAGACCTTGCATCGGCTCTCACCTCACAATTCCACTGCATGTGACCAGCTGGGAAAGGTCGTGTCAATGCTCTTTGATGTTTTCTTCTCCATTTGCCAGACACCTGTGGACGGCGTGATGCCCAATGAGCGGGATATGTTCCGCAATTTTTTTGAGCAGGTCGAAGCCGCTGACGATCTTGGCTACGGGGTTGCCTGGATCGCAGAAAGCCATCTCTCGTGCGAAGTGCAGAAGCACAACCCTGGTGCAGTTATTCCCAACTTTGTCGGCGAAATTGGGCTCAACACAGACGTACTTCTGCTCGCACCACATATTTTTGCACGCACCAAAAAAATCGAGATCGGAGCTGCGATCAAAAGCCTATTTTGCAACGGTGGCCCTATCGCACATGCAGAGGCATTGAAATCGTTTCTGAGCCTGCATCAGTTCACCCCCGATGCACACCGCAAAGTTCACCTCGGTGTCGCCGCCGGACGCTTTCCTTTCTCCAGTGCCCCTTTCGGAATTGTGCCAAGAAACGAAGCAGAGAAGGTCGCTTGGCCTGCGCTGAAGGGCAAAATATTCGCCGAAGCTCTAGAAATCTTTCTCAGGTTCGTGCGCGGGGATATTTTCTCGTCAGCAGACGTCACCCCTACAATGCTGAGCCGCCAAGACATGCGCAGCGATGAAGACTGGCAACGTGTCTGTGTTGCCGCAGGCCAACCGGATGCTTCACAAATCCGTTTCGATAACCGCTGGACTTTCACCCGCACAGGGGTCATCCCCAGGGAAACACCCTTCGATGCGTTGCAGCTCTACATTGGTTCTCATGAAGCCAAAATTCAGAATTTCGCCAACACAATGATGCCCTGCGGAGTGCTTAATCTTTCGATTACTCCCGGAGAAGAAATCGAAAAGGCACATGCGCGTATGCCAAACACCTTTCACCCCGCAGGTGGAACTTGGCGTCGCTCATTCATGCCCCGCACAGTGCTCGTCTTCCTCGATGCCACACCTGGCCTGAGCGCGGCGCAACAGAGCGCGCGTGCACATGAGAAGGCAAGAAAAGCACTCAACACCTATTGGAATGCACTCGAGGGCACACTCGATCCTGCACGCATCGAAAACGCCGTGAACAACGCACTTGTCGGTAATGCTGTTGAAATCGCTGCACAGCTTCAAGAGCGCTTCCACAAAAACGACCGGCTTATGCTCTGGTTCGATTTCTTTAACCACAACAGCCAAGAGGTCATCACAGCGATGCGTGACTTCCAACGTTTTGTTGCACCTCTCGTGAATGGAAAGCCCGGACAATGACCTCAGCACCTCTATTTAATCTCTCCGGTCTTAACGCTCTGGTCTGTGGTGCCTCCCAGGGCATTGGCAAAGCCACGGCAGAGTTGTTTGCGCGTCAGGGTGCGCGAGTTGTTTTATTGGCGCGCACACCCGAGTCGTTAGAAAAAGTTCGTTCGACTCTGCCTTCGCCCGAAAAGCACATGTGCATCAAAGCCGACATCTCGCGTGCTGAAGAACTCGATGCTGCCCTGGAGAACATTCTGCAGGCGTGGGGAAACATCGACATTCTTGTCAACAACGCAGGAGGTCCTGCCGCAGGGCCGTTGCTTGAGGCGAACCCGTCCGCTTTTGAAAGTGCACTGCACACCCACGTGCTCGCTCAGCTGCAGCTTTGCAAGAAAATTACTCCTACCATGAAAGCCAAAGGGTATGGACGGATCATCAACGTCATTTCAACCTCAGTGCGCATGCCGATTGCAAACTTGGGTGTGAGTAACACCATTCGTGCAGCAGTTGCGGGGTTCTCAAAAACACTTTCGAACGAGCTCGCCCCACATGGCATTACAGTCAACAATGTGCTTCCCGGATATACCGAAACAGAACGGCTCACCGCCCTCGCGCAAGCAGCGGCACAGAGAAGTGCAACCACTCCCGAGGCCATCCGCGAGAACTGGCTTAAACAAGTGCCTATGAACCGTTTTGCGCGCCCCGAAGAAATTGCTGCGGCGCTTGCATTTTTGGCCAGCCGCGAGGCCGCTTACATCACAGGTGTAAATCTCCAGGTCGACGGTGGTCGCATTGGCGCAATTTAATAATGTGATACACTCTTAAAGAAGTGATTGCTCGCCCCTCAACGCCACATTGCCATGGAAGGCTCAGACTCATGTGGACACTCTACCAACACCACAAAGGCATGCATTACCTTGCGCTCGGAAAGTCGCTCCACTCAGAGACTTTTGAGCCGCACACTGTCTATCTGGCGCTGTATGATAACCCGCGCAATGACCTTTGGATTCGTCCGAACAGCATGTTTGAAGACAATGGTGGCCCCCGTGGGAGCAAACGCTTCACACCGCTTGCGCGTGTCCGGGCGCTCGCGCTCAACGAAGCCGAATCTGTTCTTCCCTTTGGCTTCGACGCTTGGGGCGCTGGACGTTCGCTCGACGAATTTGTGGGCTCCTATGCCACGAACAAAAATCACCTGCGCGGACAGCGCTACGTTCTTGAAAATCTCGATGGCGCTGCACTTGCCACCCTGAATACGTTGCGTTTTGCTCCAGGCTTGACCGGGCTAGCGTGGCTCGCCACCCACCCCGAACACCGTAAACAGGGACACGCCACACTCCTCATGTTTGCGGTCATGGCCCTGCTCCGCTCAGAGCAGCGCGACATGTGCTTTGCGCTGCATTCCGAAATCGGTATTCGCTACTACGAGCGCTTTGGTTTCGAGAAGGCCCCGGTCGACCATCAACACTTTGAAAAATCGGTTGCGATGGTGGCTGCAACCGGACAGGTCCCCCCAGGGCTCGAAAGTGTTCTGAAGGAATTCTTCTGAGCTCCGCTTTTCGTCCTGCTCAAGAAAAATTAATATATCTGGCCATTTGAACCTACACATCCGCAAGAATTATGGTTCTTGCGAGAATGTTCCACGAGCGAACAAACCCGCCCGCAACTCAATCCAAAAAAACGAGTCTTCCCGAAGACTTATCTATATCAATTTCCCTGACATTAGCTGTTTCTAAAGACATTCATCAACCGAACCGACTCTACCCTCAGCCATATTTTTTTCAGAGCTGAAGGAGTCCTGGGATGAAAAAGACCAAAATTATTCGATATGCTTCTCTTCCGGTCGTTCTTTCAGCCCTGGGAGTGATTGGCGCAAGCTGCGGTAATCGGCAAACGCAGGTGAACTCCGCAACTTCGCTGGCTGCAAAACTGCAAAACGCGAACAACGCGGGTGCCACAACCATCCAAAACGCTCGGGTTTCAGTGGAACTCGACAAACTCAAACGCGAGCTTCGTGAAGCCACAGAATTCTGGAAACTCAGCCTCGCAGAAGAATCCAAAGAGCGCAAAGCAGCAGACGCCGACATTCGCTCCAACGTAATTGAACTCGAGAAAAAACTCGATGCATTACGCTCTCAGCTTGCAAGTGAAATCAAAGCACTCGACGAGAAACTCACCAACGAATTCAATAAGAAACTCGCAGATCAGAAGAAAGAGTTGAGCGAGCAAATCAACAAAGAAACCGAAGAGCGAAGTAAAGCAATCAAGGAAATCGAGGACAACCTCAACGCAACGGATCCCGCTGCAAGCAAATTCGCAATTATCAAGAACTTCCAAGCGGAAATTAAGAGCCTTCAGACGCGCGTCTCGACTGCTGAATCTGAGCTTGCAAAACAAGGGGCACAGATTGTGGAGCAGGCTCGCTCACTCAAGACCCTCGACGAGCGGATGAACAAAACGGAAGATCAGCTGCGTTCCGAGAGCATTGAGGCTATCAGACCCGACCTCCTGACAGCGCTTGAAGCTCTGGAAGCTCAAAAAACGATGGAAATTGCGGCCCACAACGCCAGTATGGGGGCATACAGGAATCCACAACTACAGACACGTATCGACCGCCTCAGTTTCTTAAAGAGTGCTGGTGACACGCTCCCAGAGGCTCAAAAGCAGGCACTCGGAACCCATCTCAATACTACCGCAGGCGAACGCTCGGCGCTGATTGCGATCGCACGGAAACACACCGAGACCAAACTGCGCACAGCCATTGAAGCTAAAGCAGCAGAAGCGCACGCCAACGACGAAGCGCTGCGGCGTCAGATGGTTTCAAGCAACCTCAAGCTCGTGGAAGCCATGGTTGCCGGCGACAACGCATTGCGTGAACAGGTCAACGCCAAAATCAATGCGGAGGCGCGCCGCCGCTCTGAAGAATTGCAAGCCATGCGCGAACACATTGAAGCGACCTATGCCAAATCGGTTGACCTGGTCATGCTCAACAATGTTGTGAACGGACTCTCAAACTCCCTCAATGTTCTCGACAAAAAAGTGGACGATAACGACGCAAGACTAGATCAGAAAATCAAACAAACACGCACAGCACTCTCTTCGCGCATCGAAGCCGTGAAGGCCGATGTTAATTCTTTACGTGGAGAATTTGTTGACCACGTGAACGAGTACAAAGAAAAAGTGAAAGAGCTTTCTGAGGAAACCAAAAAAGCGGCTCGTGATGTGCGCCGTGAACTTCTTGTGAGTCAAGCATTTAACCAAGCCAAGCTCGAAGAAAGCATCGGCCGCCTGAATACCAAGCTCACAAACACGGAATATTTTGCGCGCGAGACCCGCGACTCACTTGCTGTAAAGATAGTTGAGCTTGAGCGCCGCGACAGCGAGCTGAACGATGACATTCGTGCTGCACGCAAAGACGCAACTGCACAGCTCAACAAAGCCATTGCTGCAGAGCAAAAGGAAAGAATGTTGATTGCAAGCGACCTGAAAGGCCTTCAGGAAGAGGTTCAACGCGTGAGTGCCGTTGCCTCACAAGCATTGAACATGTCTTTGGCCAATGAACAGGCGATTGCTGGAGTCAGTTCGGATCTCAAGAAGCTCGATGAAAAAACCCAAAGCATGATTTCGAGCCTCAAGAATCAAATGGAAGAAGACCTGGCTAAGGTGCGTGCCGATGCCACGGCCATTATGCAGGGCCTCGGCATTGATACCCAAAAACAATTCACCGCGACGGCATCTCAGCTTGCAGAGTCGAAACAAAAACGCGACGGCCTGCTGATGGAGCTCGGACGTTTGATTCACAAAGGACTGTCGAGTTCATCCAACGCGATTGTACGTGATTCGGCAGAGAAAAAAGCGGAAGAGTTTGTGCAGGTTGTTGCAAGGTCAAATGCACAGAGCGGCAACATCAGCCTCGGCGCCCCCTGGCACGAAATCGCTTCCCGCAAGGTGAATGACCTGACCAAAGTCTTTGGACTCATCGAAAGTGAATTCCTGCTCTCCATCGACTACGCTGAGGTTTCCGGTGACGAGCAGAAGGTGAATGACCTGCATGCAATGAACAAGCTTTTCGTTGAGAAGGTTATCAAGCCAAACGTCTGTACTGATGCCATCATGGGTTATGAATCCAAGATCACTGACAGCTCTTACCAAGGCATGGTGGGGCACCTCTTTGCAAGTGTGGGTGGTAAGGAGTTCTGGGCTCACCTGGCAAGAAACTATGTACAACTTATGCTTTCCGCACCGCGCTCAGGCGATATGGAGTTCGACAAGGTCTTCTTGGGTCAGAAGCCACTTACCGACGGCCAGAGCTTCCAATCAGCACTCGCGGTCTCTGCCGCTCCAAATCTGAGTGTGGGAAGTGCATACGATGAGGCTACGCGTCCGGAGCTGAAATGCCGCAATGCTATCAACGATTGGGCAAAAGAAGTTTTGTTTGGCAGCAGCGACATGAGTGCGCGTCTGCGCAAAAATCTCGCCGAGCGTCTGACGCTCAAAAAGGTGATTGACGACCGCCGTCTCGATGTTGCCTATGCCGCATTGAAAGAACCGGCAGAAGCTATCGAAAGCAGGGCAGTAGAATTTCTGAAACCTGCGTTCAACAACGATGGCCAGAAGGCAATGAACCACGTGCGTCAGGGGGAATCATCACAGTCTCCCTTCACCGTGGGTGCAGCACAGGTTATTCGCGAGCTGATTCAGGTCAATGGCCAAATTCAGTCGGTGGAGAGCAACTACAGACATCTGTCATCGGTTGCAGAAACAGCCAACAAAGAAAGTGCCACCATTACAGCTCAACTAAGCAGCCTGCGCGAAAAAATTGCGCAGTTCGACAGTGTGAAGAACAGGGTAAAGAATCTTGAAACCAAAGTGGGTGCCATTGGCAATTCAATGGGCATGAACTTCGGAATGATTGCTGCCATGGCGGCCCGCCTCGGCTACACTGACCTCGTCGACAAGGCGAAGGCGGAAGTTGCGAAACTCGAAGCCGCAGACTTGACCAAGTCTGATCCGTCTCTGTTCTTGCCCAAGGGCTGCAAAGCAACCTCACACTTCTTCAACTATGCAAATGAAGCACAACCACTTCAACGCTGTGATTCTGGTGTGAGTACTGGCAACGGTAACTTGGGTGACAACGGTCAGTGCCGTACCACCAGAACAATCACCACGACAACCAACACCAATACCAATACGCACTCACAAACCATCAATCAGACGACCAACTTTGCCTCCTATGGAGTTGTGCACTTGCTCAACACGCGTGGCCGGTACTGGGATGGCAGACAGTGGTGGTCTTGGTGGCGTGGTGGCTCGAGTTGGCAGTATCTTGGCACAACCAGCGTGACCACATCGAGCGTGCAACGCACTGTCACCACCACTTCCTCAACAAGCGTCGATACAACAATGCATGAAGGCTTTGTGGGCGTTCTCCGTGCGCCTTGGCTGAGCCCACTCGATGCCACTGCTCAGGCGATCTTGCGTCGTCCAGCGGGCGCACCCTTCCCTTCCGACCGCAAAACCATGATCGGTCTGCGCATCTTTGGAAACGCAGTGAAGTGGAAGATCGAGGATATTGAATCTGGTCGAAGTATCATTGTGAATGCAGAGGACTTCCGCGTGGCAGATACGGCCAATGGTCTCGTTTACGAGATTCCGGCGTCGATGTTCCTTGCAAAAACCAATGGTCAGGCAGGGTTCACTGAAACTGCAAAAATCACGGCCATGATCAATGATACCACGCCCGATAAACTCAACGATCGCGATGCGCCCACCTGCTTGCACAGTATGAACGGTGGAACACACAACGTAAACCGTTACACAGCGAGCAGCTCAAGCAGCAGTGGCGTTTCCTATTCCACCAACTGGGGCGGTAACTACTACAACTACGGCTATCAGGGCGTGCAGTGGTACACGAGCCCGATTGTTCTCGACCTCACGGGCAAAGGCTCCATTTCAACGGTTGCACCGCAGCTCAGCAATGCCATGTTTGACCTGGAAGGCACAGGAAAGAAGAGCAAGGTGGGCTGGATTGAAAACGGCTCTGGCCTGCTTGCACTCGACCTGAACGGCAACGGCAAGATTGACTCTGGTCGGGAGCTGTTCGGCGACGCAACCCTGCTCAAGAGCGGCGCTAAAGCCAGCAACGGTTACCTTGCCTTGGCCCAGCATGACCTCAACAAAGATGGTGTCATCGATAACAAAGACAAGATTTACAGCAAACTGCTGGTGTGGGTGGATTCCAACGGGGACGCCAACACACAGAAAGGAGAACTCAAGCCTCTGCAAGCGCTGGGCATTACGGGGATCGGTGTGAGCTACGAAGACACCCACGCCGACGAGCGCATCCACCACAACGACAAAATTGCCCGCAACCTTGTTCTGTACAAAGGCAAGTTCTTCGGATCCATGTGCCCGAGCGGCGGATGTCGCAGTTACGATGTGTACTTCGGCTACGACACGCTCTCCAAGCCGGTCGCGGCAAAATGAATTGGCTTCTGGTTCGGACAAGGAAGTCCGCCCTCGGAGTCTTTGCCCTGGCCTTCTTGAGCGCCTGCGGCAGTCGAACCCGAGAGATCCCTCTGCGAGGCTCATTCCTCGTGGAGGGGGCTCTTGTTGCCCCAGACAATTCCCCTCAGCTGTTCAAGCAGCGGCAGATCTCGTTCAATTGGATCGATCGCAACGGCGGCCGCCAGCCACTCCCCAATATCCAATTAGACCTCAACACAGGAAAGTTTTCATTCGAATTCAAGCGCGAGAATCTCATTCGCAAGTTGGGAAGTTCGACACCTGAAATCAACGCGCTCATGGGCGCGGTGCGCCCCTTGGAGCGCCTCTCAACGCTCGGATACGAGCAAAACGAAACTGGGTACATTCGGCTGGAGGCTCACTCGGAAGTAGGTACAGGCAGTTCGGGTGAAATCGCTTTTTACAGCCAACGTGTTTCCGGCTTGCCGATGACTGCAAGCTTCAGCACCAACAAGACACTCAACATTGGCAGCAGCAACCTGACAAATAGCAAAGTAGGCTTACTTAAGGTGAAGGTCATCAACACCCAAGGAACCGTTGTTCCAAACGCAGCGGTGAGTGTTGTTCCGCTGGCCGTATTTGGGGTGAACGAACAGGACGTACGGCCCTTTGATTTCGCACTACAGCCAAATTACATACCGATCAGTTCTCTCACAGGGAACGACGGCTTCGCCACAGCCTGGCCTATTCCTACATCAAACAAGGATACAAAGTTTCAAATCAGTGTGAGTCATCCTGAATACTGCACCCAGGCGAGCCGGCCCACCATGCATGCAACCTCACTGCCCACGCTCGAAATCGTGATGACACCGTGCACACCTGAGCAGCGCAATAATTCACAAATTGATTGGGACGTGAGTGCGCCGAAAGATATTTTCGTATCTTCCAAAGCAGAAGGAATTTTTCCAGCAGGAACACTCTTTACCAACAAAAGCCAGCTAGAGCTTCAACTCACCAATAAAAGCTCTCTTTTGCGTGGCCTGACAGTGACAGTGCACAAGGGAACTTCGGCTGAGGCTGAAGCTCTGACCCCACAAGAGTTCCTCACCTTTGCAAACAAAATTCTGATCAACTTGCCCGAGTACTACGCTGGAGGAACTCAAAACGGATCGTTTTTCATTAGCCTGAAGGCGCGTCTCAACGATGAAGATCGCGCTGTGGGCAGAAGCGAATTTGTTAAGACTCTGCTTGGGGACAAGGTTGTTGGAGAACTTCCCGAGGTCGATAAGTCGCTTTTCACCGTAGCCAGCCCCGTGGGGAGCACCAACAAGATTTCGGGCTTGGAGGGGATCCCGTTCACTGTGCGCTTCAACACATGCACACCTGGAAAGAAAATTGGGGTGTTTGTGACTTCCAATGGAATCAGCAGCCCCAATGGAGACGCCAAACTCGTCAAGTTCCAAGACTGCAACCCCGAGGGCAACACTTTCTTCTTCAAGGATGTTGCCTATGCCTTCAATGATATTGGCGGCAGCAAAGTGATGCAGCTGTTTCATACAGATCGCTACCTGAATGAAAGCAAAGACGATAGTGATCCCTCGCGCTACAAAAATAGAATCACCGATCTGCACGTCGATTTCGGAAGACCTAATGTGGCATCTGCACCCCTCGCGAGCGTGACAGCGATCGTTGCAAACACAACGGTCGTGCCTCTCACTGGCACCCCGCCTCTGGTTGAATTGACCCCCGCTAACGTGAGCTCACACGCGTTTACCTTCAGGCCAAATGGATGCGGACTCGTCAATACAATTGGAGAACCAAGTATTACCAATCCAGATGGCACAGGCACAACGGGGACAGAAATTGCGAAGTTCTATGTGGGCTCGAGCACCGTTTACAGCACCATGGCATCGCGCGCGGTTTCTTGCACGACTGAAAAAATGGCCCTGAGCGCAGATGCCGTAAGCTTCCCGAGCGACCCTGCGGCGAGCGCAACCGTATCCTTGACGCTCTTCGACCATGCTGGAAATCACGGAACGGGAAGCCTGGCCATTCCGCGCTGTGTCGCGAATCCCGATCTAACAAACACACCTGAAGGAGTCTGTTGGAAACCCAACTGACTCCCGATTGACTCACGTGTCTGGACACCACCGGCAATTGCCATAAAATCAGCAGTGTTCCTGTTCTGGAGGACACTGTGCAGGCATACGCCCGCAAAAAAAGCGCCGTAGCTTGGGTAGCAGCAGCCTTATTCCTGCTGCAGGCTCGCGCACAGGATTTTTCTCTTCCCTCGCCTCTTGGTTCGTCTGCGCCGATAGGCAATCCAGGAACATTTTCAGAT
>JBILKQ010000195.1:0-4308 GCA_044376655.1 Silvanigrellaceae bacterium | reverse complement strand
GGATCGGCCTCTACGGCTTCTCGATGGGAGAAATGGAAATTCGTCAGCGCACAATCGGAGCAGGCCAACGCGGTTTAATCAATGGCGTAGCCTCTGCCCTCACCGGATTCGCGACACTCACTTTATACGGAGCAGGCACGCTCGTTGGCGGGCATGAACAGTTTTCCTGGATGGTTGTACTCTCCGTTTCTTCAGTATGCGTGGGAGCTCTTGTCTATTTGCAGTGGTTCCAGAGAAATTCGCGGGACTCGCACTGAGTCCCGTTTCGAAAAACTTCAACGCTGCGAAGGAGCCCATAGAAAACGGCACGGTTCATGGAATATGACGGTGGTCCAACGACGACGGTGCCCTCAAACAAGAGGCACGCTATGTTGAAGGGCAGCAGGTTGAAACGGAATGATCGCGCCCTGCACCCAATCAGATACGAAGCACTCAGCTACCCATGCGCTTTGTGGCCGAAAGGCCACCATCGATGGCAATCACCTGACCGGTGACCATGCCACTCTGCGGGCTCAACAAGAATGACACGGCATTGGCCATATCAGCAGGCTCTGCCAAACGTTGAATGGCCTGAAGCTGCAAGCTCGCCTTCAGTGCCGCCTCACTCGCCACGATCTTTTGGCTCATCCGCGAACGAGTCAGCCCCGGCGCGATTGCATTAAACCGAACGGGCGCGTAGGTCGCTGCGCAGGAGCGCACCATCGCCTCAAGCGCACCCTTTGCTGCTGCAATAGCTTCGTGATTCTGCAACCCGATCCGCGCGGCGGTGCTCGAAATTAAAACAACACTTCCGCTTCCCTGCCTCTTAAAGACAGGAATGATTGCCTTGAGCCCAACAAAGGCGGTGGTCACGTGTTTACTGAAAATTCCCTCCCACTCCTCAATCCGGGTCATGTGCAGGGGCTTGAGCAGAATTGAGCCGCTGAAGTGCGCATAGCCGTCTATGCTTTGCCATTGCTCCAGCGCACGCTCAATCGAAGCCTTCACAAACTCCTCGTCAAGAGCTGAGCCAACGCAGGAGATGTGCTCTGCCTGCGGTGGCTTCTCGAGCGGGTTTTCGGAAAGCAGTAGAAATCGGGCACCGGCATTCTGTGCGACCAATTCTTGAGCCATGGCTGAATTGGCACCCTGAATAACGTAAACAGGTGATGACATGCTCGTGCTCCTCTGAATATGTGGGCAAATTTGAACGCAGAAAATTAAAAAAGCCAATCGTGTGTTGTTCGACGCCTGCACTCTGACAAAACTCAAATGCATAAGCAACAGAAGCTTCTGTCTCAAGCACGAATACAGAGTCAGCTACTTGACCACTCGCTCACGTTTCTCTGATCTCAGACTTCAACAAACTGGTGTTTAGGCTCAATCAATTTAAAAACGCGTTTTGCCCAGATCGATGTTCAAGTGTAGCAGCCCTTAAAAAGCTCTCACAAATTGAAGGTGAGCGGAGGACCCACCGGCTTTACCAACCCGGCGAGTGTGTTCCCATGTCTCGATCCGAAGACTCGACCCGCAACGAGCCCCGGCACAGTCTCAGCAGGAAATCCGACTCCGGTGCCCTAGGGCACGCCGATGTAATGGCACCCGCTGCAACAAGCTGCAGTCTTGCTATCACTCGTAGGCGCCGATACCATCACTCCATTGCGTTAATTCAAACGATGGGTGGAACATGTATCAGCGTTCTTTTTACCACACGTTATTGGCAGCAACTCTCTTCTCGATCTTTGGATGCAAGACAAGAGATTTCAATACAGAATTGCGCGGCAAAGCCGATTCTCCCGACGGCCGTCAAACGCCTTGCCTCGAAACTCTGCAGAAAAATGCCCCATACACTCCTGAGCTGCTCAACCAACAGCTCACTGCTGCTCTGAATCAGGCTGCAACCAGCAAAATATTTGAGTCAGAAAACTTTCGCGATCTCCTTTTCGCTAGCGAGGTCGATCTGGCAGCGCGAGGAGCGTTGCGCTCCGAACTGTTCTTGGGCGACCATTGTTCCTTGATCCGCGCAATCAATGAATCAATGACAAAGCCAAGTCACTTTTATTGGCTCACGGGGAATGGTCGGAGCTCATTCGGCGGCATGGCTCTCTACAAAGGTGATATTTTCGCTGAAGGTTTCTACCGCAATCGCTCGTCTGGTGTTGAGGGCGGTCTGTTTGCTCGTAAGAAATACGATCTTGAAGAGCTGATGAGTCAGCAGCCCTGGTTTGAATGGAATCCACAGGCCAAGAAATTCACCCCGCGGCTAGGCTCACCCGGTACCCGACTCGTTTCACATATTAGCATTGAGCAGGGCGCAAATGCACTAACTCTGTATCGTGGCACCAACGTCAAGTACGCTGAAAAGCCGGCTGCCCTCGCAACGATGAATTCATTTGCGTTCGGAAATAAATTCGGCGGGATATTCAGCACGCCATCTTATGACGCTGCAAAAGGGTGGTCGAACCCGGTTGTTTTGACCTCACGTATCAACCCGAAGAACCTAATTGAGTCCTTCGCTCCTGCAAAAGCAGACATTAACCGACAAGGTCAGGTGTATACGGGAGTCGAGTTTGGGTACGTCGAAATTGCTTTTCTTTACGCCCCGGGAGACAAGAGCAACCTGTTCTTCGATAACGTTGTGGGCAAGTGCGTCAACACCGAAAAAGCACAGGGTTCCGACTCAGCCTTTGCGAGTCCTTGCAAGTAAAATAATGCAGATGCAGGGATGAGAGAGGGATACACCGGCGCAACTATTTCGCGCCGGTCGTAAAAGAAATCAGTTCGACTTCTTCACCACGAGTTTTTCATTTTTTGTCTTTGGATCAACCTTTCGCTCGA
This sequence comes from Silvanigrellaceae bacterium, assembly GCA_044376655.1. Lineage (GTDB taxonomy): Bacteria > Bdellovibrionota_B > Oligoflexia > Silvanigrellales > Silvanigrellaceae > RFOM01. Next base: position 1,491 of record JBILKQ010000195.1, on the reverse strand, counting down.
ACACGAATCCGCCCGCTGCAAAGCAATCTGCATTGCTGGGCTTCTTGACCCACTCCAAATATCCCGCTTTGGCTGAGCAGGCATTGGAACCCGCACACTCATGAGGTTGTGATTTTTTAAATTGGTTCTTGAACGCCTGGTTGGCTGCGGTGATTTGTTCTTTGGTGACCACACAGGAGCCAGTACCCTTGCAGGTGTTCGTTCCAAAACAAAGAACACCTTTAGCAGGAACATGCCCCATAGACTGCGGAGCGGGAGTGTTTGTTGACTGCGCCAACGCAGTGCCTGAGGCCAAACCGACAGTTGCTGCCGAGAGCAATGACTTCTTGAATGACATCGAGAATCTCCAAAGAGAGATGTTTGAACACGGCCGTGGGTAGTATCAAACCTTCCACCACGGACACCACAACTCTTCGCTTACTACACGGCAGAGAAAAGGCAAAATCAAACAAGGGGCGGAAATTACAATAAAAAACCCGAAAACTCAGTTGAGCTCCGGGCACTGCATTTCAGCTGCATAGACAGCCACAATTTCCGCCTCGACGGGGTGCAACTCAAATGATTTTGCCACCATCGCAAAGGCCTCTGGTGAAGCCACAGAATAGCCTTGGTTGCGAGCTTCGCGCAGAGTATTGCAGATTGCCTTGCGGACTTCGGGACGCTTCACCCAAGCCATAAGCTCGACACCGTCCTTGGTCTTATAGTCAGGTTCACCCTGCGGACGCACCGCTGGAATCCGCTCATTCAATTGGCTGAGATTATCAGAGTTATCGGCGCCGCAAGCCACAACAAACAGACCGACGACAACTGCATAAAATGAATGCGATTTCATTACCTAACCCTCCACAAAGGCTCATATACTTACAAAAGTCGAGCCTCTACGTGAAGTTGCTAGCAAAACTCCCCGAACATTGAAAGAGCTATTTTAAAAGGCTTTTTGGCTCATCGCCCAAGAAAAATCACCAGAGTTTTTTGACCTCTGAGCCCAGATACTTGCCGCGACTCACCTCAAACTGGAGAATGTTCTCACGACAGGGCGAGCCGACGCGCTGGTATTTCTTCCAGTCAGGGTGGTTCGTGAGTTCTTCGAGCACCTTTCGCAGACGCACATACAAATCGATATCGAGAAGCTCGTAGTCGGTTCGCCGGATAATCTCGCCTGTGTCTTTGTCGCATCTAAGCGCGTATTCAGTCATCCGAGCCTTGTCCTCAAGAGACGGTATTCTCTTGAGCTTTGAGGCCTCTCCTTTGTTGATTGATTCGCACAGTCCCTTTTCAAATCTTCGCATGTCAATGGCAGAGCGCATACCGTTCATTTCGCTCGAAAGCTTATCGAAAACTTGGTACTCTTGGTCGCCTTTAGGATAAAGAGGCATGCTCCTTTTATGCCACTCATCGATCACATCAAACTCTATTGGCCAAGTGTGTGCTTTCAGGAATTTCCGACGACTAAAAACAATTTCGTATTTATCCCTACGCTCGATGCCTGTG
>JBILKQ010000085.1:0-13041 GCA_044376655.1 Silvanigrellaceae bacterium | reverse complement strand
CAACAATTTCAGCGACCAGCGTGGCCGCGTTGAGATACGAAACAGTCGCTTCAGGAGACGCAGAGGATTCGCGTCCTTCGGCAGCCGGGTCGAACAGGTCGGCCTTTTTGGCATCAATTATGTTTGCGCCCACCGCAACGGAATTGAACGGTAAAACTCGTGCTTTTCCTGCCGCAGGCGCAGCCTGAGCGCCTTGCGGATTGGAGCGAATTGCATCAGCTGGTACGGTCAGGAGTGCGCTCACGTTGTCACCCACACAGTTCAATGTACCGCGCAGCAATTCAGAGTCTTTAACTCGAAACTTCTCGCCTGTGAGGTTGCGTGTTTCATCTCGAGACTGCTCACCGATGGTTGATTTTCCTGAGCTGGCCGAGGCTTTTTTGTGCGCGGCTGCGGAGTATGCATTCGCAGGCGAAGCAACACCGTTTTGGATATACATTTTATCGCTCGTACATCCCCAGATCCCCAGCACCGCTGCGGCGCTCGTTGAGATGAGCAGACTCTTGCGAAGTTTCATTTCACTCCTCCTGGCAAGCAAATGTTTCAGTAGCTAAATAAGCAGCAATCATGTGTGGTAGCAGCCCTTTAACGGGTGTGCTGCTGTTGGAAGCCTTGTTGACTTCCATCACCACTTCCTGATTTGTAAGTTGAGTTCCAGCAATGGCCTTGGGAATCAGACGCGAGAGTCCTCGTGCAACGTTACCTTCACTGCCCACTACAAATTCAGCCATCTCCTTAATCGAGGAGACAGGTTTTACTGTTTTGGAGTCCACAGGAATGCACGTTCCCTTGCCATCGGTGGTTTCAGCAAGAAGTTGCTTGAGGAAGTCGACCGTGACGGGCACTGTTTTGTCCAGCTCTGCTCCGCGTGATTTCTGAGCTGGTGCTGCTTTTATGAAGCGTTCGTGTGCTGCTTCATAACTCCTCTTGTCGGCATCAGTCGCCATGCGCAGGTCACCACTGTAGGGGTTGGCAGCAGGGAACTGACATCTGCCGTTCGTAATAGTTCCGCAAGCTGCATCAAGCGCGGCGGCATCGATTTTTTCACCAAATTTTCCGAATGGGCGATAAACTTTAGAGCCTGCAGCAAGGCCTCGACGCACATGGCAGCCTTGGCAAACATTTCCGAACCCTGGAATCGTCAGTGAGCCATAAGGACCATTGAGTGGCTCGTCGACTCCGGCCTGTGCAGTTGTATTCACACGCCCGCGTGCGTCTTTTGTTGATGTAGTCAGACACTCTGGAAGGCCGCTGACCTCAGCACCAACGGGGCCACTGGTTTGAGGAAGCAATGCTTCGCCCGAGGCCACAATAAACATCGCACCAGCGCGGCCATAGTTGTTGCTGTTCTCAAGGAAGGATTGTGGTTTTGCGCGCATGTAGCTCACAGAACCAAAGTAGTTGGCACGGTCAGGAGGCATCGTGCATTCGCTGTATGTGTTTGGTGTGCTGCCGCTGTGCGTGCAGCCCACATACAGAGGGGCGGTGCGTGAAGTCACCATGACCTTGTCGAGCAAAAGGATGTCCCGGTAGGATTTTTCTTTGTAGTGTTTTCTGAGAAGTTGGTAAAACTCATCCCGGAGATCGTCTCGAATTTGTGCTCTACTCGCAGCCGGATCGATATCCGCGAGTCTAATGTTAGGTGCGTCGGCGATTTTCTGCGCGAACTTCCGCAAACCTTTCTCTTCAAATTCAGAAATCCAGGGATCGGGAGTTCCCTCTTTGGGAATGATTTTCGAAGACAATTGAGTTCGCTTCTCCTTGGAAATAGGCTTGTCGCCCTCGTCGCCGAGCAGAGCGAACTCTGCATCCGTTGGATTGCGGTTGAACAGACTCGAGGTCAGCTTGGTCAGATAGGCACGACCACTGCGCACCTCTTTGCACTTGTAGTTGAATGACACTTTGACTTCCGAGGTGGTCACAAGAGATGCGCCGGTTTTTTCGTCGCGAGGATAGAGCGAGGCTGCATCTTGAACGACCCCAGGGAGCCTTTCGGCAAACCAACGGAGTGCACGTGCAGCCTCCTGTTTGGCCTTGGGGTTCGAGGCAAAATCGACGCCAATCGGCATTGCTGAGGGCGATGCACCTTCGTTGCCATCGTATTTGTTGACAATGGCCTGGTAAGCGCGCGTGATGCCAGCCACACCTTCAAGGCTGGTTGCAGAAAGTTTGTCTTTCGCCGGCATATCCCAGTTCGAACGGTAAGCACCTTCGGGGCCGTGGCAGCCACCGCAAGTCCGCCAGAGGTAATCTGCCTGTTCGGAATCAGTGAAAGCCTTCACCTGGGCGTTGCCTGAGCCGCCAGTGACACCGCTGCCCTGTGCAGAGATCACACTTTTAATGATCTCGTCTGAACTATTCTGCTTGGAACTGCAGCCCCAGGTTGCCAGAACCAAGGTAAGAAGGGACACCGATGACAAGGCAAAAACAGTCTTTGCAGCGTTGTTTCGGTTGTTTTTCATTCTGCCCCCATGCAGGCCCTTGGCCTCTTTGCGCACTATCGGCAAAGGTGGCGAGAAATTTAGTTAAAATTTAAAAATCGATTTATTTCTTTGTAATTATGGATTCTTGTTGCTTATCCCAACAAGCCGCAACTGTCAGCCGTTTGGGCTTTGCGTGTTTGAAGCCTCAGAAGTTTGCGATTTGGTCGGTGTAGGATCTGCTTCCTTGCGGCTTTTCTTTGTCTCGAATCGATAGATGTACTCGCCTGGCTGAACGTAACCGAACTCTTCTTTGAGGTAGCGGAGCTGTTCGGTTGGGCTGTTTTTCAATAGCCTTATTTTTTCTTCAAGCAATTGGTTCTCAATTTTCAAACGCATATTCACGTCCACGAGCACATTGCGCTTGTTCACGAGCTCAACGTAGTTGGCGATACCCGACTGACCGGATGCCATGGACATCAACAAAGCCCAAAGCGCTACAACCAATGTCCAACGCACGGTGGATTGGAAGCGGCGAGAGGTGAGTTGTCCGTCGAGCACAGTCATGTTGAAAGATCCGCACAATTAAATTGAGGCTCGAGCCCATTCAGAGGGCTCTCTATCAAAATGTTAGCACGTGATTTTGCGAAGCTCGTGTCAGGGGCTCGGCAGAGATTTGCCGACAACGGACTGACGCTGTCGTTCAATCACTGCGAGCAACAGTGTCACTGCAGCAGGGGTAACACCGCTGATGCGGGAGGCCTGCCCGAGGGTGCTGGGGGCATGCTTGCGTAATTTTTCGACGACCTCACGCGAAAGCCCCGAAATGCCCGCATAGTCGAGTTCACGTGGAATCCACACAGCATCGAGCTTTTGCAATCTGTCGGCCAGGCTCTCTTCACGGCGAATATAGCCATCGTATTTGGTTTCTATTTCCACTGAGCGCAGGACCCGATGCCCCAAGGCAATATCTACAAGACCCGCAGCACACATTCGCAGAATGTCGACTTCCGGACGCTTGAGGTAGGCATCCAGGTTAGATGCCGTATTGTTCAATTCCGGAAGACCCGCTTCAGCAAGACGCGCATTGGTTTCGGGTGTGGGATTGAGCCACATGCTCTTCAAGCGGATGCGCTCCTGCGCGATTTTCTCCTGACGCTCCTTGAATTCCGTATGCTCTGCATTGCCGACAAGTCCGAGCTTCCAACCATAGCTGCGCAGTCGTGCATCGGCGTTGTCTTCACGCAGTTTGAGTCGATTCTCTGCGCGACTGGTGAACATTCGGTAGGGTTCCTGAGTTCCGAGTGTGGTCAGATCGTCGACCATCACGCCGATGTAGCTTTCTTGCCGGCTCGGCACGAATGGTTCCTTGGCCTGTGCGCGTAAGGCTGCATTTATTCCTGCGATGAGTCCTTGCGCAGCAGCCTCCTCGTAGCCAGTCGTTCCGTTAATTTGTCCGGCGAAGTAGAGATTACGGAGTGCCTTGGCCTCGAGTGTCGGATGCAATTCTGTGGGCTGAATGTAGTCGTACTCGATCGCGTATCCGGGCTTCATGATCACTGCTTTTTCGAATCCAGGAATGGTGCGCAAGAATTTTTCCTGGACGTCGACTGGCAAGCTTGTTGAAATACCGTTCGGATAAATTTCGTGGGTGTCGTAGCCTTCGGGCTCAATGAAAATCTGGTGCGAAAGTTTGTCAGGAAATTTGATGACCTTGTCTTCGATACTCGGACAATAGCGTGGTCCAATGCCGGTGATAATTCCGCTGTAAAGTGGCGAGAGATGCATGTGGTCGCGAATCACCTGATGTGTTTCTGCTGTCGTATAGGTGATGTAGCAAGGTAAAAGTTTCTGCGTGATGGCCTGCGTGCGCAGACTAAAGGGAACGAAATCAGGATCGGAATCCTGGCGTTCGAGTTTTGAGAAATCGATACTGCGAGCATCGAGGCGTGGTGTGGTTCCGGTCTTCATGCGGCCCATTTTGAAGCCGTAGGTTTTGAGGGCCTCCGCAAGTTCAACACTGGCCGGTTCTCCCACGCGGCCTGCGGTTATGCGCCGATCTCCGATGTGAATAAGGCCGTTGAGAAAGGTGCCAGTGGTGATCACCACGCAGCGGCTCATCAGGCGCTGGTCGAGATTGGTTTTGACTCCAACAACCGTGTCGTTTTCAATCAGAAGACTCGCCACGGTGTCTTGGTGCAGATCGAGGTTTTTGGTGTTCTCACAAACCTTGCGCATGTAGGTGCGGTAAAGTTCCATGTCGGCCTGAGCGCGCGAACTCCAAATGGCAGGTCCCTTGGATCGGTTCAAGATGCGAAATTGGATTCCGGCTGAGTCAATTGCTGCGCCCATTTCACCGCCCAGAGCATCAATCTCTTTGACGAGATGGCCTTTGGCAGTGCCACCGATGGCTGGATTGCATGACATTTGTCCGATGCGGTCGATGCTGATGGTCAGAAGACATGTGCGCAAGCCCATGCGCGCGCTTGCGAGTGCCGCTTCGATTCCGGCGTGTCCGCCCCCGACAACAACCACATCGTATTCAAGTGACCGCATGAAAAACTCCCCGGAAAAGTACCGCTTGCTGGCGGAAGCTATGCTTCGGCCGCAGAGCATGTTTGGGGAGGGTTTAGCCACTCAAAGGGGTTTATTCAAGGCTTTTCTGGCGCCCGTCCAGGGTTCTAAGTCGCTGTGAAAGTTGAAGGAAAAAAGCATGCGACCAAGCCAGGGGGACAACCCAACTTGGTACACTCGAGCGGGGGTCCACTTGCTCGGGCAGATACCCAAGCGAGGTCGAGGATGCCGCGGCCTGGCGCAGGCCCATTTTCATCTCCTCCCGTGCATCGCTCTCGGGCAGGACTTCGCGCGCCCCCAGGGAAAACCAGAGCCCAACCAGGGGCCAACAGCCGCCGCCGCGGTAGTTGTCGTCGGCATAGCGGCGGTATCCCACGCCAAACTTTAGGGCCTCTTTGAGTGCGTGGAAGAGGGTCGTGCGTTGTTCATTGCTTAATGGAAATTCAGGCACAGGCATGAGGCACGAGAGCAGGCTGGCATCGGGCGTGAAATCGAGTTGTCCCTGCTGCGTGCGTGTGCGCGCTGGCCAAGCATGAAGCGGGCTGAAGTGGCCTTGAGCCAGTCGAGCAGCCTCACGCGCGGCGCTTTGGTAGCGCTGTGCTGCGGAGTCAGTCAGAGCGTGTTCAACTCCCCGCTGCAGCGCTCCGAAGGCGACCACCAAGGCAAAAAAGTGTTGACCCTCGCGTTCTTCCCAAAGGTCAAAACCCAACAGAGCGGTTGTGGGTGAGGTCAGCAGTTCATCGGCCATCGCAGCAAGACAGGTGTTGAGTTTGACGCGCAGCTCTGCTCGCAAGGTGTCGCGCAACCTTCTCGAATTGAGCAGTGCAATCCATAGGAGACAAACCAGCGGGCGTTGGTCGGGTTGCCTGTAGCACCAGCTTGGCGCCGGTTGTGCTGCATCGGTGTAGCGTTGTTCAAAGTCGTTCGCTTCACCCAGGGCTTGTGAGAGAAAACTAGCGATGCGCGCCGCGCGTTCGGTTTGCCCACATTCGAGAAGTGCAAGGCCTGTGAATGCCGCATCACGCGGCCAGACAAATCCATATCCGCCACTGTAGCGCATATCCCAGTCGCACTCTGCCGATGCCAGCAGTGCTCCGTTGGGGGATGTGAGCGCATCGAGTACGCGCAGTGAAAGCGAGGTTTGGAGTGATGCGCTCTCAGGGGTGTAGGGTACACCTGAAAGGATGCCGACATTCGTGCCCATTTCTTGGCCGGCTGAGGCTGATTCAAGCGCCTCGGGTTGTGATTCATCACGGTGCTGTCCAGGAAGCGAAAAGTGGATGGCTGCGGCCAGAGTCAGGCGGATACTGAAAGGATGCCCCCAACGCAAAACGGGCGAGAGCGCAAGTGCGGCGCAGCGTCCCATTTCGATTTTGCGGAAAGCGCCTGGGTGATTGACGAACGATTGTACCAAGTGGCCGAGCGAGTGTTGTGAATCAATTTGCACGGCTGCCGTGTGCTTAAATTCACTGCCATGAACGCCTTGGAGGGTCAGGGTGAAAGGGTCGGAGTCACAGCGTATAATGTTGGAGTGATCGGTTGCCCGAACACATTGAAACTGACTGCGGCGTCCTGCAATTTCGGGTGCCATCATCAACCACAGTCGGGTGCTGCGGATGGTGCTGTGTTCATGAGCATCAATAATGTAGGTGTGCTCAAGGGTTTTCTCATTAATGAGCTTCGCTTCGAGTCGCACCCGCAGTCCACGCGCTTCAGGGTGATGAACGTGCCATTGGATCTGCAGATGTTCGAGCGGAGCGAGCCAGCTAAACGAGATTTGATCTCGTTCAGGATCCAGCCAAAGCGCTTGCTCACCTTGCACGAGCCCCACAATAAAGTAGCGCAGCTGGTTGTGGAAAGCATCTTTGCGCGGCCAGCACCAGGATTTGAGCTGTCCATCGCTTTCGTAGGCGGCCAAAGAAGTGTCCGAGGCAAGCAGTGCGCTGTACAAAGTCAGACTCATGACCGATGACGGTGGTGAGAAGATTTTTTGTAGACATCAACACAACGACGTGCCGAAAGCTCCCAATTGAAGCGGTCAATTTCGCGCGCACCATTGCGCTGCAGTTCATTGCGAAGAGTTTGGCGACGCACGAGACTCACAATTCGATCAGCCATCAGATCGGTGTCCCAAAAATCGACCTTGAGCGCATGCATCAGACATTCCGCAACGCCTGATTGTTTGGATATGATGATCGGAATGCGTTGCGCCATGGCTTCAAGAGCGACAATCCCGAATGGCTCAGAGACACTCGGCATGACGAAGACGTCTGATTGCGCAAGCAGCGATTCAACTTTCTTGGCAGATTGAAATCCGTGAAAGGTGAAATTGTCGAGGACACCGAGTTCCCAAGCCAACTGCCGCATCGATGGAAGAAGGTCACCGGTGCCGATCACCTGAAAGCGCAGGTTTGGTTGCAGTTGAAGAGCTCGATGTGCCGCTTGCACAAAATATGCGGGACCCTTTTGGTAAGTCACCCGTCCCACAAAAGAAATGACCGGTGCTGAAGCTGGATGCTGATCCTGTGCCGTGCTGTTCTCATGCTGGCGGGGATCTGTTCCACTACGTGCGTGCGCAAGATTTGATGCATTGTAAACGACATCAATTTTTTCGCCAGGCACTCCGTAGTGCTCCATCAGAATTCGGCGTGTCAGGTTGGAGACCGCAACGATACGGTCGGCCAGATGGAAGCCCATTCGTTCAAGAGACTGAATCTTTTGATTTCCATGGTGTCCGGCACGATCGAATTCGGTGGAGTGGACATGCAAGACTACGGGCAGGGGAGTGGCCTTCTTGAGTTGTGCAACGGCCTTCAGACTCATCCAGTCGTGCGCATGCACAACGTCAAACAAAGCTCCATGTGCTCCGCGCAGGACATCCAATGCGAGAAACGCGAGAATTTCAGTTTGCTCGGAGACCTCACTACGCTGTGGTGTCCAGCTGTTGTCGTGGATCTCAGCTTGCAGCACACTCGAGCGATTGAGAACAAGCTTTTGATAGGCAACAAGACGCGAACGCAGGGCCTGCTTTTCTTCTGAGGTCAGCGACAGAGATTCAATATTGGCTGTGTCGTAGTGACTCAGGAGCTGTGAAATAGCTTTGGGATCGTTGAGGTTAACTTTGACCTCGGGGCGGTTCACTGCAAGCCACTCTGTCAAGATGCTTGACGATGACTCGGCGTCAGACGCGGAGGAGGCTTCAACTGAGCGCATAAGACGCTCGGGCTGAAACGGATGCTCCGGACTGATGATGGTCAGATTTGGATTGAGCTCCTGAATTCTCTGCGCTGTTTCGTATGGAAAATGCGGCAGCACAAGAGCAATCTGATGACCGATTTTGGTCAAGCCAGTCACGAGACCTTCGGTGGCTGTTGCCAGACCACCGGAGACAAGAGGAGGAAATTCCCATCCGAGCATCAAGATTTTCATCTCACCACCACGAGCAGTTGGAAGCACGGTGACTCAATATTCAGTTAGCAGCGCTGGTTTTACCGAATAGGCCTATCGTGCGACAAGTTGCAGATCAAGAGCTTCCGGAAAAATCCGAGTCGACGGAGTGACACGTAATCCAAGCGACAGCATGCATGGTTTGGCGGGGGTGAAAATACATTCATAAAGGTAAGTATTTTCACTGTTCCCTCCGCGGAACTGAAGTGACAGTGTCTCGCCTTTTCCTTGTGCAGGGATGAGTTGAACATCGAGCCACTCCTGCGGCAAGTGTGTGCGGATTGTCGCACGCACAGCTATCGCCTCTCCGACAAGTGCTGTCTCTCGGGGAGTCATTTCGACCGAGCTAATCTCGAGCTTGCTCCACTGTGAGCGCAGTTCAGCAAGATTCTTTTCATGCACATCAAGATTTTTCTTCGCAGCTTGAGCATTAAGTCCAACCTGTGAAGCGTTTCTGACCGCAGGCTCATAGGCGGTATTGAAGTAGTCGAGCACCATCCGTTGCGCGCTGAAGGCAGGTGCGTATCGAATCACGGAGCTCTTCATTTTCTTGATCCAGCCTCCTGGTACCGGAGCACTGTAGTAGAGCGGCGCCATCTCATGCTCGAGCAAGTCGTAGAGCATCTCACTTTCGCGTTCATCGCGGCTGTCATCGCTTGCATGCTGGTCACGGTGACCAATGGCCCATCCTGCGTCGGGATGATGTGCTTCATCCCACCAGCCATCCAGCACCGAAAAATGCAGACCACCATTGAGTGCGACCTTCATTCCACTCGTGCCCGAGGCCTCGAGCGTGCGCACAGGAGTGTTGAGCCAGACGTCAACACCACGCACCAGTCTGTGGGCCAAATTCATGTCGTAGTTTTCGAGGAAAATGACTCGGTTTGAGAGTTTTTCTCGTTCGATGATACGCACAACCTGTTGGATGATTTCTTTGCCGTGGTTGTCATTTGGGTGCGCTTTTCCAGCAATAAGGATTTGCACTGGTTGCTGCGGGTCGTTGAGAATTTTTTTGAGCCGCTCGATATTGCGAAACATCAGTGTCCCGCGTTTGTAGGCGACGAAGCGGCGTGCGAATCCAATGGTGAGAGTCTGTGGTCGTAGTGTCTGGCGCAGTTCTGCAACTGCGTGTGGCGACATCCGTTCACTGTCGTTCATGCACTTTAGAACACTGGAAATCAGTCGGCTCTTGCGCAGCAGGTGTAGATCCCAGATCTCCGAATCCGGAATGTTCCAGACCCGTTCCCAGGTTTCTGGTTTCTCGAGCTGTGTATCCCAACCACGCCCCAGATACATATCACAGACGTCTGCAAGTTCGTTCGACATCCAGGTGCGGGTGTGAACCCCGTTGGTCACATGATGCACAGGAACTTCATGCTCGGGGAGGTGTGGCCACAGGCTCTTCCAAATGCGTCGCGACACCTCTCCGTGCAGAGCGCTCACACCGTTGCGGAAGTGAGATGTACGGAGTGCAAAAACAGGCATTGAAAATTCTTGAGTGTGCTCCGGGTGTCGACCAAGTGCAAAGAATTCCTCATCAGGCAGGCCATACAGTTCGAGCGTGGAGCCCATATGATGCTTGACCTTGTCGATCGGGAAACTGTCGTTGCCTGCAGGCAGGGGAGTATGCACTGTGAAAATTTGTGTGGAGCGAACCTGGTGCAGCGCTTGTGACCAGGTCAAACCTTTTTGCACGGCTTGTTCCACGCGAGCTAAGGTCAAGAATGCGGAGTGGCCTTCGTTGAGATGGAAAATGTCAGGTGTTAGTCCCATTCTGGCCAATGCCTTGACGCCACCAATGCCGAGAAGAATTTCCTGGCGCAGGCGCAAATCCTGGCCACCGGCATAAAGACGGCTGGTGATTTGTCGGGCTTCATGAGAGTTCTGTGGCAAGTGCGTATCGAGCAGATACAAAGGAATGCGTCCAACTGCGAGTCGCCAAATTTGTACATGTACCGTTTCAGAGCTGATGCGCATTTGGAAGGTAACAGGATGACCCTGCGCATCGCGCACGAGTTCCATAGGCATGTAAAAAGGATCATTGACGGCGTAGTTTTCTCTTTGCCATCCGTCCTTGCCGATGCTCTGGTTGAAATAGCCTTCATTGTAGAAGAGGCCGATGCCCATCAAAGGAAGGGCGAGGTCACTCGCAGTTTTGAGGTGATCACCTGCAAGAACACCGAGGCCACCACTGTAGAGAGGAATGCTTTCATGCAATCCAAATTCCATTGAGAAATAGGCAATGCCGTTCGTCTTGCATTGTGAGATCTGTGGATTTACCGACTGGGGTGCATTGAGCATCGCTTCAAAAGCAGTCTTCACCCGTGCAAGGTGATCGAGAAATCCTTGATCGCGCGAGAGGCGGTCGAGATGTTCAGCGTTCAGCTGATTGAGCATGCGGAGTGGGCAGGGACCACTCTGTTCATAGCCAACCGGGTCAATGCGCCGAAAAAGATTGACAGCATCGACGTTCCACGACCACCAAACATTGCGTGCAATCGTCCAGAGCGGTTCGAGAACTGTTGGTAACTGAGCTCTGACATGGATCTGCAAGACATGATTCATCGCGGCCACTCCCTTGCCCGTGTGCCATCGCGGCACTGTTGTCCATCTGTTGGTCGATGGCAGGAATGGTTGCAGTCCTTGTGGGGAAGATCAAATGACGAGAGTCAACAAGATGCGCATCAGCCAGAAACTGCTAGTGGGATTAAGTGCGTCAGCATTTGCCCAGGCGTTGATCTGCGAAAAAACACCGGTTGCCCGGTTGTTTGAAAGCTGACCAGCTTTCAAAGCTTCTGATGTTTTTTCAACAAGAGCATCACGCAGGAGTGCACCGGGGTAGCGGCGGCCGACCTGGTCGGCCCATTGGGTCCACTCCACCAGCGACTCGGCAGGCAGACGTGGATTCACCGGCGCATTCAAAGTATCCGGTGGAAAAAAAGTGGATGTGGCTGAGTTTGATAGTGCGTCGAAGAGTTTATCGAGAAACAGAGAGTCTTCTTTTTCCAGCTGTTCTCCGGCGGATTTGATGACGTCCCAAGTGGGAAGAAGAATCTTCTGACAGCGGCTGGCCACAGTCGGTGGAAGTGCATTGGGGCGCGAGGTCATTAACACAAAAACGCATTCGGCCTGAGGTTCCTCGAGGGTTTTGAGAAGCGCGTTTGCACTTTGATTGTTGAGTCGCTCGGCCCGTTCAATCAGAAAGAAGCGGCGTCGCGCGAGAGTTGCCGGATAGAGTGAGCGCTCACGAAACGTTTCGACATCTTCTTTGCGCAAGATGGAGCGCTCGGTGGTTGCCCGAAGGAGGTCGGGATGACGGCCGAAGGCTTCCCAGAATGCCTCCGGTTCAACCGAGCTCGTCTTTTCAAAGAGTCTGACGCCCGCGAGCTTTTCCAAGAGAAGGGTTGTGAGTGTGACGGGTGTGGTGTCACTGGCGAACGAGCGGCTAATGAGCAAGTAACTATGGTGCTGAGCTGCGCCTAGCGCTTGTTCGAGCACAGCAATGACACTTGTGATGCTCATTTGAATTGGGTTCCGAAAGTCTCTCGCAGTGAGGCAACGATGCGCTCATGGACCTGCTCTGGAGTTCCCTGTCCATCGACAAGAACCCGGCGTGGCACGCGACCATCGGGGTAGGGGGTGGATGATTTTACGAGCGCCTCAAAAGCTGTGTGAAGGGAGGCGTCTTTGAGCAGCTCGGTGTCGAGTCGGTCGAGTTCAGTGCCTGGACGCGCAGCCACACGCCCATGCGCAGTTTCCGTGGAGACTCGCAGGACGAAGGTGAGGTCGGGCTGAAGGGTTCCGATGATGGGCGCTGCAACTGCATCAATCTCTTTCTTTTCAACGCCTCCGCGAAAGCCCTGGTAAATATAACTTGAATCAAGAAAGCGGTCGCAGATGATCCACTCGTTGCGGGCAAGTGCGGGCTTGATGGTTTTCTCAATATGTTGGCTCCGTGCTGCCATGACGAGCAGCAGCTCGGTCCGGGGAGTAGGAATGTCACCGCTTGTGGGGACGCTTTTGAAGACCCTGCGGATGTCCTCGGCCAAGGGGGTGCCGCCCGGCTCGCGGGTTTCGAGTACCGTCAGACCTTTGCTGCGGAGAGACTGGGCAAGAAGTGCACTCTGGGTACTTTTCCCTGAGCCTTCGCCACCTTCAAACACAATGAATGGCATGCATGTCCTCCTTGTCAGCCACACAGCTCAGACGCAAAACGTCAAGTCTCTGCCCGTGACACCCGCAGCACCGGTGGGTTAACATTTTGCACAGAGTGTTCAAAGGAACAATGGCCGCCCGGAAGTCATACCGTTTCAACCTCCAGGAGGAGTTTTGCATGCGAGTGGATATGCTCACTCTCTATGCGTTCTCCGACAAAGCGCATGCCAAACAGCGTGAGCTCTGGCGGGGGTTTCTCTCATTGGTGCTCCCCGTCCTGGTCGAGCTCGATCCGAGTGAATTCGAACGCTTGCTCGAGAATTCTCAATGCCGCTCAGTGGAGCAGATGCTCAAGGCGGTTGATGAGCCCGAGGACCTCTCCCAGCTGATTTGGTCTATTTCTGGACAGTTCGCAGAAATTCTGGGCTTCGATGCCGAATTGGGA
>JBILKQ010000194.1:0-4311 GCA_044376655.1 Silvanigrellaceae bacterium | reverse complement strand
GGTCTAACTCTCACCACTCAATCTCTCCCGAAGGGGACCTGCTATGAAACGCCTTGTGAATATTCTTTCTGCCGTTGCCGTTGCCGTTGCCGTTGCCATTGCCGTTGCCATTGCCATTGCCGTTGCTGTTGCTGTTGCTGTTGCTGTTGCTGTTGCTGCTCTTGCTCATGCGTCTCTGCATCCGATGGCTTCTGCACGTCCGTGTGCCCAACGGCAAATCTCTCAGCACGTTCCAAGAAATCCAGTGAGTCCACAAAAATCCGGTGAGCCTCTTCTTCGGGCTCACTGACATCTCCCCTAAAGACCCCATCCTCAGCACTTCAATCCAGAAAATGTCAAAAAAAATCCGGTTAATTGAACAAATTCGGAATCAACTGGAACCATTCAAATCAAAAAAATGACATAAATCGAATCAGTTACGGCTGGTGCCTTCCGATATTCCACGCAGACGAACGTCGAAGGACAAAAAATGCCTACAAAACATATTTACTTCACCGTAATCTCCTCTGCCCTCATCAGCTCAACAGCATTTCCATTGGGTCTCGAATTGGAGCTCGGAGGAAATATTGGAAAAGAAAAATTTGAATCGCGCACAAAGACAACGACCACAACTGATTCTGAGCAACAGTCAGCGCGGGATGATTTATCCAATCCCCTCGTCTTCGGCGGGCGATTCGATGGGCGACTGCTTTTTATTCACAATCGCAATTTAAATCTTTCTGCAGGAGCCGGACTAGGCTGGGAGAGTGCGAGCAGCGATGTTTCACTCAATGGCGTGACGGTCGAATTGTCCTACAACCGTCTGATACTCGAGCCCAATGCCAAACTCACATACTTCGCAACACGTGACTTCGCAATTACGGCAGGAATGGGCTATTACCTCGGATTGACAGGCTCACAGACGAGCATCGCAAGCGCAGAGTCCGTTACGGAAGAAAAAAAACAAGACATCAAAGATGACGGCGCATTTCGCCTGCGTCTCGGTGGCTCCTTTGTTCTTTCTGGAACTCACCGTCCACAATTTCAGTTGGGCTATCAGCTCACAGCCGGTGGAACAGTCAAATTTGAAAACAGCGACAAACTTGACCTCTCAGGCCACTCGTTCATCGTGAGCTACGTTCATCCGATTATTTTTGGTGGCAGCGAAATGGAGACAGAGGATGATTATGTTGACCGTCCACAATGGCGGCGCGGCAACGCACCTATGAACGACAAAAACCAACGCCGACGCAAGCAAAGACAACGCACTGAGCAGTGAGGAAACATTATGAACAAGAGAAAATTTTCATTATTTGCCCTTGGTCTTTTGCCACTCACAGCATGGGCCAATGAGCCCACGAGTGATAAGAACAACCTAGTGGCGTAAAGGTCGACTGCCACAAACAAAAGTTCAAGTGAAAAGAAAGAAGTCATCGAAAATGTCGCCGATGACACCTACATCTATCACAAAAGACCACCCGAACCGACCTTCGGATTTGGAGCTGGATTCGGGTTGAACCCCTATCCCACCACCCGTCTTGAGCTCGGCTGGCACGGACGAAAGGATATGGGGTTTATCTCCGCAGCCTATGAGGCAACATGGTTCAGCAAGCAACATACCCTCGCGCGTGCCCTCCTCCTGGAAACGTTCGAACGTGACATCAACCAAAGGAGGATACTACTCAATTGGCGACCAACAGACAGCGGGTTGTTTCCTAGCATTTTTGTCGGGTATGAGAATCAATCAACCACTTTGCTCAAGCCCATCAACGATGAGAACACTGAACTGCAACGGGTTATCAAGGCTGCTCGACAGTCATACCTGTTCGGGTTTGGATTGAGCAGCGTGGCAGATTTCTCACCCGTGCGCATCGATATGCAATGGCTCGGCCTATCACTCAGAAAAGACCTTCGCTCAGCAGCATTCACCAACCGTGAACCTGGCACCACTGACGATGATGTAAATAAAGAAAAGAGTGATTTCAATTCCGACAGCAAACTCACTCTACGCTTCCTGAATTTCACGGCCTTCTTTGACATCTGAATCTTGCCGGCTACCAGACTGGCCTTTGGAATTAGCTTCACCTTCACCCTCCTCCACTTCCAAAAGCTGTAACTGCATTCCGAAGAGATGCAGAGTACCTTTTTGCGCATCGTAATTTCCGTACAAATAAAAGCCGAATGCAGCCATCACTGCCAACAACACAAGAGCCCAACCGGGCTTGCTTCCCGAAATACCCTCGGAAGCGGCAACTCCCTCTTTCTTACCGGTCACCATACTCAGAGCAATTGCATCACGGTGGCGAAAACTGTGAAGAATCACACCAGCAATATGGAGAACCGTGACAACCATAAAGCCATGAGCAATGAGTTCATGAACATCTTTAAGTGCCGCAACCTCAGAACCAGAGGTCATCTGAGTTCCGGTGGCAACAAGCAAAAGAGCAAAAACAAACATCAATAAAGCCGACCAGCTCGAAGCCGGATTGTGTCCAGCCCAAATCCGCTTAGAACCTGTGAGAATGCCACCAAAGTAGACGAAGATTTCTGATGGTCTCAGAGAAAAACCAGTGAATCGCGCATGGCGAGTACCAAACAAACCCCAAAGAACGCGAACAACCACCAAGCCACCCACCATAAATCCGCACAGCGAGTGAAACGCAAACCAGGGGGAATCGTCGCGGAAGTTTTTTGCAATGATGAAAGCAATGATGAAAAACGTTCCGAAAAATAGGTGAAATAGACGAGTAGGAAAGTCATAAACGAGTGTCTTTTGCATACTCCACCTCTTCCAAAAACCACAATAAAAACGAAAAAATCAGTTATTTAAAAAACTACGAAAACTAAGAAAAACAGATCTGCATCAGAAACGACTTTAAACCCACAAAAAAAATGGATTCATTCCAAAATGAAATGAATCCATTTGTGATTTGCATAAATGAGGAAGCCGATTTGAGTCCGCACCTCAGTGTTGCCGAACGCGAATTGAATTTACTTCTCTTCCACTTTTGGCATTTCTTCAGTGAAGGAAGTCAAGGCTGGAAGACCACTCATGTCGAGAATGGATTTGCCCTTCACGTAACCAGCATACGGCGCAGTGCCTTTCAGCTGAGCGTAGGTCAGCTTCGGAACGGAGGCACTGAAAGTCTTGATTGCATCACAATCGCTGACCGATTTTGTTGCAAGATCGGTGGCACCTGCGCACGCTGTAACCTCAGCATCAATACACTCTTGGGCATTCGCATCGTTGCCACCATTTGTTCCAGCATCATGGAAACGACCCACGCCATAAACCAATGTGGAATTCGCCTTCAAACGAACACCACAGCCAACGCCCGAAAAAGGTTCCTCATAACTTTGGGCATCGTTCTGACGTCCGGAGCCTCCCACTGCCATTTCAAAATTCGATGAGCTTTTGTCACCCAAGATATACATCCACGAGCTGTGCTGCTTTGAGACGTCGGTGACAGATGGTTTCGGAAGCATGACCTGCCAAACTTCGGATTTGGTGCTTGAGTCGTCAACCTTACCCAAAACCACCATGGTGGGAGTCGTGTCATCGCCCGATTTCTGCAATTCAGCAAGGTAAGAAAAACCATCTTTGCGACCGAACAAGATGGTCAGTTTTCCACCATTTGCCTGTGCCAACTCCTCTTTACACGAGAACCAGAAACTTGCACTTCCCGTGAGGGTGTTGCTGCTGTCGGGCAAACCAGTGAGTGACCACTCCTTGGGGTCTTCACCGACACACTTGCGAGCGCCATCTTTGTGCCGAGTGTCCAATTCGGCAAGTCGTTCATCAACCTTCTTCAAACGGTACATGAAGTCCGTTGGGCCTGGGCTAAAAAAACGCGACTTAATCTCTTCAATCTCTTTGCCTGCTGGCGCAAGCTCAAAGGTATCGCTCAAACTTGCAGCCTGAGATGCAGCAGCGAGACCCGCGGGTGCACTTGCCTTAATGGGAAGGAGGAGCTGTCCCATACCAATCGGTGCACCCTTCGGCCTCACCTTGCCCTTTGAGCACCCCACCACGACCCCCAAGAGTGTTACACCCGCAAGGCCACATGACATCCACAAAATATTCTTACGATTCAAAGCAACAACCATTGCTACCCCCCAAAGAAAAATCGATCGGCCAAAGCAACTCAAAAAATGTCATGTTCAAAGAGTCGAAACATGATAAACGATAAAGTAACGTGAAATTTGAAAACGGCGCTTTTGAGGTGATGAGAAAAGCTTTGCATAATGCGCCACCTGGGCACACGGGATGAAATATTGACTCACTCAACCCACTATAATCAAAGCCAAAAAAACTTTGGAGCTTGTCGAGGG
>JBILKQ010000193.1:0-4315 GCA_044376655.1 Silvanigrellaceae bacterium | reverse complement strand
TGGAACCTCGGAGTGGATCGACTACCTGACCGACCTCACATTCGCGAGCAAGCCCGAAACCATGCGCGGTATTCCGGGCCAGGTTCATATCGGCTTCCTCAATGTTCTCGATCGCAGCTGGCCAAAGTTGATTGAACTGGTGCAAAAGCATGCCGCAGGCGGTAAACCTATTCTGCTGACGGGACACAGCATGGGTGGAGCACAGGCTGTGATGAGTGCCGTGCGTCTTTCGCAAATGGGTTTTCCTGTCGACCAAATTTATATTTTTGCCGTGCCACGCCTAGGTGACGAAGCCTATGCCAGATTTGTGGAAAAAATCCTTCCCAACCGCATCTGGCGTTTCGTGAACAATGAAGATTTGGTTCCTCGTCTGCCACCTCCTCCCGTTGCGGCAGACGCCTTCAGCCGGGTGTTTCCCGGAGACTCACGAGAAGCCATCAAGGCGGTGTTTGAGGCTCTGCAGTACAAACACATTGGCAAGCTCCTCATTCAAAACGGACGCGGTGGCCTAAGTGAGCCGCGTGTCTACAGCGAAGAAGAAGACGTGGACTACTGGAACAAGGTTTTCGAGCGCACCCAGGGGCGCAACATCCCCCAAGCTGTGTTTGCAAATTGGCGGATGCTCTTTGACCACATCCCGTTCGCGAGCCATTGTCAACTCAATCCACCGAAGGCACCAGCCTTCAATCGTTTCACTGATTTTGTTGATTGACGGGTTGAACCATGCTGGGAATCAAGTGCATGCAAAGTTGGACTGTAGTCTCTGCTGGTGTTGTGTTGCTTTCAGCCTGTGTCACGGATGGCCCCAACACTGAAGAAGGGACTGCAACCATCGACGCACCGGCAGTTAAGCCTGCGCAAATTAACCCTGATGAATGCTTGAATTATATCCAACTCAAACGCGATAGCGATTACCTCTGCGAGCTCACAGACGGCTCAACGCGCCCGCTAAAGCCCGGTGAGCGCCGCACTTCACCGCTTAGCCGCGAGGAAATCACTGCGGTCTTCAGCAAAAACCGCGAGGATACCGAAAACTGCATCATCTCGGTGCTCGGGCCCGACTCAAAGGCCGAGGGAAAAATCTACGTAAAGTTTGAGATCGGCCTGGACGGTAAAGTCACTTCTTCTAAATATTTTGCTGACCGCTCGACCTTCAAGAATGAGAAACTCGGTAAATGCTTTGCAGAGAAAATCAGAACCTGGCGTTTCCCGATTCTACCGGGTGAGGACACTCTGGAAATCACCTATCCGTTCGCACTCATGCAGGCTGAGTCTTCCCAGGAGTCTTCTGCACCTGAGAAGAAAGACTAAGGACCGAGCGCTCGCCACGGTAGAATTCAACATCGTCTTCGTCGAACTCCTGCTCTCCGCGACTCACACCACCAGGCCGCAATTCCACCACAGCCGCTCCGGTTCCATGCAATGCTTCGTACGCAAGAACTTCACCCCGAAAATCATTGCTGCTGCCCAATACCGCTGAGAGCCACCAAATGGCTTTCAGCTTGGAATCAGCATGCGCCTCGCGTCCAAACTGGCGAGCCAATTGCGCCACGTCTTCAAGACGGCCCTGCGAAAGAATTTCCAGCAATTTTCGGTTCCATTCATCGTCTTTATGCGAGGAAATAGAGTCTTCGTTGGGAGCAATGGGCTTGGTCCAGAGACGATTCGAAAGTGCGGTGGAGGCAATCGCCACAGCCCGCAGTTTTTGATTCCGAGCGGCATCGCGAGCAGCCTTGCCGAGCACAATGGTTTCGGCGCGATCGGCATACATATTGCAAGACACCAGAGTGCACGGAATACGGTTGTCAGGGTTCAAAAGCCCGAGAGCAACCAACGAGCCGGTGTCGATCGGGAAACCCTTGAAGCAAACACGGCGCGTGTGTAGCCCGCGCTCTTTGCCACATGCGATATAGGCATCGGCATAAGGAACATGCACAGGGAAATTGTATTCCATCGTGCCAAGCTCATGGAACTCATGATCCACATGCACACCCTGCGGACGTGGATCGGCCTGAATTTGATGCCCTAGAACACTGGGCCACTGCGTGGAATAGATCACCAAAACATCAGGCTTGAGCTCATCAAGGCGCTCTTTTAGGGTTTGAAATGCGGCATGCACTCGGCCCCAGCCAGCTGCCTTCTCAGGCGCAAGCAGCGGGTGCGGCAGACCAGGCACAATAAAACCAGCAACAAATCCGAACTCTGTAAGTTCTTCAAGCTGTTGTTGAGTCATGTTCAAACCCTCCATTCTACAATGGCGTTGCCTGTGCCAATCACTGTGCCGTAGGCATGAACGGTTGCCGGGGTGGTTGGGAAATTCATTGCGGCGATGAGCCACGTGAGGCAACCTGCGCGCGTTTCAGAGATGGCCTGATCGGTAAAATCAGGCATTTCAGCAATCAGACGTTTGCTCTCACCAGCACGCATCATCTTCAGCATCCGCATGTCCCAGAGGTATTGGTTGTGGTTGTAGATATGCTCGAAGGTCATGTCTTCGGGCACCTGCGGCTCTTCAGTGAAGTGGCGGTGCGAAAGAGAACACGACGCCAACAGCAGCGCGCGGCGCCCAGATTTCTCAATGGCAGCACGGGTAGCGTGTCCGAGCGCGATCATTTCCTGTTGGCCTACATCGGTGCTGAAATAATCGGCCGCTGCGTTGGAGGAAATGGAAACAATGGGTTTGTCCCAGGTCGGATGCGACAAATGACAACTGATGATGGTGCCGTAATCGACGCGAAATTTGGGATTGCGCATAAGTGCTGTTTGCAGCCCCGCCGCTTTGCCTTCGGCTGCGATCATTTCTGCGAGCTCAACATCGACCTTGAGATCGTAGTTGTAACGGAACAGATGCGGGAAAATCGGGTCAACGGAAAGACCTTTGAAATGCGGCACCGCGAGTAGATGGTGCCCGACCACAGTGCGCCAGTGTGGGGTGTGAACAATGATGACATCGAACTCATCGCCGCTCAGGCTTTTGCGCAGACGCTCATAGCCCCAACGCAGCTCCTCCCAGCCACACTCTGCGCGTGGCTCATTTTGCGGTGGATTTTCTGCGTACACGAGGTGAGGAGGATGCGGTGCAAGGACACCGGCAACAATGCGACCGGAGTTGTTCATCGGGTTTTCTCCGCAGAACTCACAGGACTTGTGTGCGGCTGCACGCCTGTGTGTGATGAAGTGGTTTCTGATTCGTGATGTGCGAATTCGGTCCAGTCGTAGTCGTAAACATCGCGGTTGGGATCCCAGTCGTCCCAGGTTTTCACGTCGCGCAGTTTGCTTTCCAGAACGGGCGGAACAATGCCCTCGACCAGAAAGGCTTTTTGCCGGTGCAATGCATAGGGATTGCGGAAATCAAAACCCAAAACCCCAAGCACACCGCGCGCGACATACCAGGTGGCCTGTGGATTCCAGCCATGGGCTATTTTGATGACCACCCCCAAGCCCTCTGGGAAATCGGGATGCACGATCGAAAGCCCGAGCAAGCCATCGGCTCCCTCTTTGGCAATCACCCTGCCCTCACAGGCTTTGAGAATGGTGGAGTCGAGACGATTGAAACCTCCCACCAGATCGGGGTGACGGGTCATGGCTTCCCAAATCCAGTCCTCGTTCCTCTGTTTGGCAAGGTCGGCATAGAGCATGGCGAGTTCGGTGACCGTGTTTGAGACGGTGGGCAAACCGCAGCCATCGCGAGCCAAGCGCAGCGGCTGCCAGGTACGGCCCAATGTTTTGCGGAGCTGTTCGATGTACGCACTGAAAAAAGGATGGTGCGGCAGAGTGTAGCCCACCCTATCCCAGCCCATGAGCTTGAAGCCTTTGAGAATGGCCGCATGTTCACCTGAACAGGGGTGATACCAGCGTCGCGGACGACGCACCTGCCGCCCAAACTGCACGAGTGGCACATCGAGCGGAGTTTGCATCAGGCCCCAATCGGAGGAATCGAGCAAACTCATTGCAGCGGCCACGTGCTCGGTGCTGCCGTTGTGACTCGAAACGGAAATGGCTTTCTGTTCCCATGAGGTGGTTTCTGCGAGAACTTTTGCCAAAGGCTTGACCATGAAGGGCTTCATCATGCTGCGGCCATAACACAACACATGTCCGCCAAAGCTATGCACGAGCTTGCCACCGCTCGCCCAAGCCACTGCTCCGTGGATGGTTGTTTCACTCACACCGTTACGGCGGTAGTCCACCAGAGGCTGCCAGTCGACATCTCGGCCGGTCGGAATGCCCGGAATGCGTTCGCCAAGAGGATCTTTCGGGTAAAGATGGGCGCTGGGCGCAGATGTTGTGTCTGGCTTTGAGGGACTCATACCAAGAT
>JBILKQ010000192.1:0-4329 GCA_044376655.1 Silvanigrellaceae bacterium | reverse complement strand
CTGGACCTGTCGAGGGATCGCTCCAGATATTGAGCCGTGGCCGAGACAATGGTCCCTCAGCTCCAACGAAAACACTGTAGCGTTCAATCTTGGCTACCATCTGCGCATCAAGCCTGGGCTCAATGCGGGTTAGATTGTCGAAACTGGCATCCGCACGAGTGACTTCAAAGCGCGTTTTTAGAAGACTTAGCTGGCCGTTATCAAGACGAACCTGCCCCGATATCATTGGGTCAACATCTGTACCTGCCACCCTCAGAGCGGCAGAAACACGTCCGCGAATACATGAGGTCTGCAGGGTGAAACTATTGTCAGCCTCGATTCCAATGTTCATGCTGGCGATTGGTTTCGCGGGCTTCGAGATGGATGCATCTGCATTTCCGGAAGATCCAGTGCGCCACAACTCCTGACAAGTTGCATCGCGGTAAGCGCGTCCCTTTGTCAGACGCAAATCGCCGCTCAAAAGATATGGTCGTTGCTCGCCAGAGAGCTCTAACTGACCGTCGAGGTTTGTCTCAACCGTCTCGAAAAAGGATTGTGGCCATCGGAACTGGGCACCCTTCATATTCGCCCTCAAAGCAAGAGCAGGAAGTTGTTCGCCAAGCACCTGATCAGGGTCTGGCTGGAGATCGATCGTACCAACCAGATCGACCTGTCCATTTCCCTTAGATGCAGTCAGAGAGGGTATCTCAATTTTTGAACCACGTAGCACCAAACGCCCATTCATCGCACTCAACGGGGGGCTAAAATACTTGCCAGCAAGAAAAACATTGTCGAGACGCGCTTCTCCACTGAGCTTGGACTCCTCGGAATCCATGCTCAGCTGCCCACGAAAGTTAACGTTGCCACTCGCCTGCGTGATTAGATTGGAAAAGCTCGTTGCTAGGGCAGCATCGAGTTCTCCATCCAGTGAAGCTGCAACTGCGGTGTCAACCAATGAGTAGGAACCACTCAAACGCAGCGATCCAGTGCTGCCTTTCATCAACACAGGTGCGAGTGAAAGTGTTCCACCTCTAAGCTGCAGAGGGACAAGATTCTCCGTAAGAAAGGCTTCACTGCCAAACTGAATACGAGCTTTGCTGACATTCCCCTGTCCTGCAAAATTAACAAGACTGGAGCGCCAGTTCTTGAGAAGACTTTTGAGTCCTCCTCCTTCAGCAGTGAGCTCGGCAGTGATTGCACCGGTGGTGCGCAGATCTCCCTTGTTCAGTGCCTCGATGTATTTAAAAAGCTCGAGAGAACGCAGTCCGAGATACATCTGAGAGTACTTTTCGAGGCCGTGGTCGAACACGAATCGCGCCTGAATCTGGTCGAAGAGCCCAGTCAGAACCACATTGAGGGGGCGGCCTGAATAAGACGACGCAGTTGCAAAAACTCCTCCCAGCGACCGTCCGTCGAACGTGAGTCCATCAATCCGACTCGTCAGCGACATCTCCCAATCTCGCCAGCCGCCCTGAACATGTCCACGTAAATCAAATTTGCCGCGCACAGGCTTGCCATTTTCGTTTTGCCAGGCAAACGGAACCGACTGTAAATCAGTGCGCATGGTTATGGACTTGCTGGATACAGAATCAATTTCGAGAATCAACTTGGACTCTGATAGTCCAAGCGATTTCAGCTCCGGCGACTTCGTTCTTTGACTCAGATACGCACCCAGAGAGACATCCTGACCGTAAATACGACTACCGGAGCACCATCCTTGTTGACATGAGAGGGCAGCCTGAAGATCGCGCGCATTCAGGGTAGATGATCTGAGGTCTCGAAATCGCATTCGCAGATCAATGGTTGAATTCAAAAAGTCATGGATATTTCCCTTGACCCTGAGCCTGGATATTTGAACGTCACCTCCGACGTTTTTATCAAATCGATCTGAATCTTGATCAAGTATTGAAAACAATTGCTCAACCGATCCCTCAAACCGGCCATCAAGTTCAAGCACTTTGCTCTTGAAGCCTATGTTGACACGACTCGCTGTGATGTTTGGCGACTCGCGATCGTCTTCAAGCCAAGCTTCGAGACCAAATCCTCGAAAGCCCTTGTTATCGATCTCGACGACACCAGAAACACGGGGGACATTGAGACTGTATATCTCTCCAGCGTTGGCCTGCACCTCTGAGCGGAACAAAACAGGCTGCGTTTTCGTTGAACTTATTGATGCTCGAAGATTCAGACTCCCAGACATTTCGTGACCAACAAAATACGAGATCACCTCCGCGGGAACATTCAGCCCAGTGAAGCGGAAATCATTGGTCGACTTGTGGTAGTCAATGAACCCCTTCTGCAGATCAAATGGAATAGATGGTTCACCTTCCTCGTCAAAGCACACAAGATCTGAACCTGCGAATGTCATTGCATGGGAGTCTGTCTCGAGTCTTAGGGCTATTTGACAATCAGGAAGACTGTATTTGTTTCTCTCGAAGCCTGACACAGATAAATTTGTGGATCGAATATCACCTTTTGCAACAAGCACAAAGCCCCGATTCTTTTCCGGATGAATCTCTCCACTCACCTCGACAAGATTTGCATTCATGGTGAAATTGAGAGCCTCGGTAGGCACGCGCAAACCACCCATCAGTTCTGCGAAAGGCATGTTCACAATTTTAGTGAAGTTCTTGTAGGGCATGTTATCCTTGAGCGAATATTCTCCCCATGCCTCCAACTTTCCTCCAGCAGGAGTAAGGATGTTTGCATTCCGGTAAGTTATTAGCGAATCAGCGTAGCTCAAATCAGCTGTTGCCGTGTAAGCATCAAAACCACTGATCTTGAGATCCTTCCAGCTCACTTGACCATCAACGCGGGGATGGAAGCGTTTTGTTTCGTCGGAGTTTTTTCTGTCGGGAACAAATCGGATATTTGCTGTGTATTTGCCACTGCCTTCAAGGTGGCCCAGCTTAAACCACGGCTCGGCCTCTGATTCCCCAATCGCATTGACACGATAATCGGTGAACCGAAATGTCGAATCGAGTCCGATATCTCCAGAGACTTTCCAGACGCCATACAAACTCTTAATTTCTGCACGCTCTAAAACAATATTTTGTCCCGGAAAGAAGCTGGCACTGAGGGACATCCCATCCAGAGGAATGAGGTGCTGGCATGGTGGCTGGAGAGGCAAACAAAACTGTGACTTCGCCACCTCAGCGATAAGCGTAAGTCCATCAGCGTTTTTTTCCGAATTGAACCTCGCAAATACGGAATCAATGTTCAGCGCATTTACGGTATTCTCATCAAGTGAATTTCTTATTCTTACACCGCGAAGCTGGAGCTGATTCCCGACAAAAAGGCGCACAGACTGAATCAATGCCGTAACGTCGCGCTGGGTTTTCAGCTCACTTGGCTTTTCCGTCTGAAAATATGTTTTCAGATTCAGGTCGAGATCAATTCCCTCAACGGTCAAGAAGCGTGCACGGGGTAGCCACGAGATAACTGGGGTCCAAGGGTCAAAGCCGACAGTTAGAGATTTAATATCGAGGAGCCGCTTTGATTGGGTCTGAGAGTCGAGGATCCGCATATCGCGGACAACCAGCTTGGTTTCGAGGAAGTTAACCGAAATTGTCCCGACATCAAAAACAAGATCGTATTTATTGAAGATCTTGGTGTTAACTTCCTTGCGCATCCAAGCATGAATGTAGGGGTTATTTAGGATAACAAAGGCAATAGTATTGGAGGCCACAACTAAGGTGACGAAAAGAAAAAGCAGACGTCTAATGATGCGCCAGGCTCTTTCCATGCTTACTTTCCTTCACGGTCTTTAGTAACCAGTTCGGGAAACAACCTCGCGAGAATTTCCTGCGCACCAGATTCATCTGGTTTTTCAGTGATCATTTTGAGAAGCATCATCCCAGCCAAAGGCTTCTCATCTGCATTTATCATATTCAAGCCAACAAGCATGCCGACAAACGACACCAAACCCGCGTTGCTCTTGCTGAATCCTGCAGCAAGGCTTAACCAGGACGCATCGAACCCACAGCGTCTCAGATATTCATCAACTCGGCCTTGTTCGAAATCGTTATGAGCCTCTGCTAGTTTTTGGATCGGCTGCGTCATCACACGATCTTCCTGCTGCGCCAGTTCCGGTTTGCTCTGCTGCACGGTCGTAGGCTCGGGTGACTGGATGACTGCAGGTTTGGACTGTGGCTCTGGCACCGGCTCTAGCACCGGCTCTAGCACCGGCTCTAGCACTGGCTCTAGCACTAGCACTGGCTCTGGCTCTGGCACTGGCTCTGGCTCTGGTTCATCTTTCAATTCAGTGAATGGCTCCGAAGAAAAAACAGGAGCGGTCATTTGTTCGGTTCGCGGCTCCGGAATTTTGATTGCGGTTTCGACAACAGATGA
>JBILKQ010000191.1:0-4363 GCA_044376655.1 Silvanigrellaceae bacterium | reverse complement strand
CGATGAGGCTGAAGTGAAAGGAAAATTGGCCTACCATTCCACTATTCCAGGAATGACGGGACGCACGGTTGCAGCCGGTGGAACACTTTGGGTGCCATTTGATGGCTCAGGCAATAGCGTTTCAGTGGCTGTTGCTCTTGGAGCAGCTGTGCGTGGTCCAGCCTTCCAGGTGATCGCCGATTGCTCTCCCAAAAACAATAAAATCAGCAACTGGCTCACCTCATGTGTGGGACGCGAGAGCGTGGGCGCTAACAGCGGCTGCCAGCATTGAGCTGAACTCCTCTGAGCTCCCGGTCACCAATTGAAGTTTGCCTGGCCGGGGGCTATGCTCGCTCATCATGACGTTTGAGAACTCTGACCAAACTCCAAATGAGCAGTCCGTTACAGCAGGCACAGCAACAGGCCTCGCTGGATTACCCGTGCTTCCTCTGCTCGGGCGCGAAAGCAAACTCAATCAACTTCACAAAAAGTTTTTTCAGCCTTTCTATCAAAGCGCTGAAATTCTTGATTTCGAGGCTTCGCGCAACGTTATGCTCTCTGCGCGTTGCTGGCGGCATGCTCGCTCGCATTCCACACTCCTGATTGTGAGTGGTCGCAACGAATCGCATGCTAAATATGCAGAGGTGGCCTACGATTTTTTCACACGCGGCTTTGATGTGTGGATTTACGATCACCGGGGCCAGGGTTTTTCGCAACGTGAGTTACTTGATACACAAATCGGTTGGATAGAAAGCTTCCAAAATTATGTGAATGACCTTTCGATTTTTCATGATCGTGTGCTTGCACCGCAAAAGAAAAAGCGTTTCTTTTTATTGGCCCACTCGATGGGGGCTGCGGTCAGTACGTTTTGGATGAACCAGTGCCATATTCGGCCTGACGCAGCAGCATTTACGGCTCCGATGATCGATCTCATCTTGAAACCTTATCCGCGAGTGGTGGTGTCTATGATGGTGGCCGCGGGGCTCAAGGCAGGACGGGAAAAGGAATATATTCCCGGCGGTAGTGCGTTCAGCTCCGAAGATTATGGTTTCGACCTGACCAATTCCGCAGCACGGCGCGATTGGAATCGAACTTTGTTCAACACATACCCACAGATTCGCCTTGGTTCACCAAGCTACCGCTGGCTGCATGAGGCCCTCCAGGTGGCTCGTAAACTAGGCTCTGCTGGTTTTGTCGCTATCAAGACCACGCCACTTCTCGTCTGGCAGGCTGGAGCCGATCAGGTGGTCAAGCCCAACGTTCATCGTTATTTGCGGCATCTGAGTGAGAAGTCTGTTCTCGCTGTCGAGCGTCGCAGCCAGCATGAGTTGCTGCAGGAACAAGATGAAATACGGGCACGTGTCATCGAGCGTACGATTTCTTTTTTTGAAACGGCTGTAGGCTCAAAGGAATAAAAATGACGCCTCAAAACCTTGATCTGCTCAAAGCGTTTCCGATTGCGCACCGCGGGTATTTCGATAACGCGGGGCGTTATCCCGAGAATTCATGTGGTGCCATTGCCGAAGCCGTTGCGCTTGGGTTTGCCTCGGAGCTCGACGTCATGCTCTCGTCCGACAACCAAGTCATGGTTTTTCACGACGATTCACTCGAGCGTATGTGCGGACACCAAAAGTTGTTCGGAGAGCTCACGGCACAGGAACTACAGACGCTTGCTCTACGAGAGTCGGAAGAGCGAATTCCGAGCCTCGCTCGGGTTTTGTCGGTGGTGCAGGGAAGGCGTCCGCTCATTATCGAACTCAAGTCATTTACCCGGCATGGTCTCCAGACCGATGGGCGGCTTGAGGCGCAGGTCGTAGAGCTGCTCAAGAATTATAACGGCCCTGTTGCGCTCAAAAGCTTCAATCCATTCTCAGTGAACGAGCTGCTGCGTCTCCGGAGGCCGAGCGACACCTGGCCCGTCGGCTTTATTTCTTGCGACTACTCCAAAGATTCCGATTTTGCGTTCATGACTCCTGAGCAGATGCACGGTTTGTCTCAGCTCATTGAGGGTGTTGCTCCACCGTGTGAGTTTGTCAGCTACAACGTCAACGATCTTACCCGTGAGCTCTCGCAACGCATCCGCACCCGCATGCCGCTCATGGTCTGGACGGTCAGAACCGAGGAACAGTTCAAGAAAGCTGAGTTGCTGGCCGACAATCTGGTTTTCGAATGGCGGGGGGTTAAACCGCAAAAACTGGCCGATTAATCAACAAAAAAGTTCATATCTGATGCATTTTTCTCTTGGAAAAATGCTGCCGCCGATATACCTCCGAAGTGTATTATGAATGTCCGGGAAATCGTTTTCACGCGACCTTTTTAACTGTGAGGATGGTTATGTTTGCTGCACGACTCCTTTCCAAATCTTTGCTTTTGGTTCTTGTTGGCTGCGGTCAGGGCATCGAATCCTCTGAATCGGTTTTGGCTTCCCATTCGACCCAAAACTGGAGCGTGAATGCCGCATCCCAGCCTCTGACTATGGTTGCCGAGTCGGGCGAGTGCATGAGCAATCCTCCCCAAACCGGTTTTGCGGCAGGCTATTGCTTCAATAAAGTCCCGGCGGCACGCGTCACTGTAAACGTTGGACTCGGGGGCACCATGTCAGGTTTCTGTGTTGCCACCCACCTCCCAGGTATGGCCTCCCAGGCGGCTCTTTTGGTGCTCGACTCTCAAGGTCAGCTTGTTTCTGAAGTTACGGGTAACGGCTCTCTTCAGCTGATTGATTCTTTTGCTCGCTCTGGAATCTATACGCTTTACGTGGGCTTCCCGATGAACTCGGGCGCTCAAAAGGTGACGCTCCGGGTGGCTCCCCTCTCGCGATTTGCAGTCAGTTCACCTGCCTGCAACCTCAGATAACTGTAAACTTTTTCGACATTGTAAGGCCTCTTCACGCTGAAGATGGCCTTTTTTTTTCGTTAATTCGGCAGGTTGTGGTTGGTGTAGGTTTTGCTTGTGCAAATGCCGGAACGTCGTTTCCTTTGAGGAGGGGTCCATGTTTCGGTCGATACTTCTTGCAACCACGCTCTTTGCGACTACGGCTTGCTACAACATGAAGGCCAATTCGACCGGGTCTGACTCGGATCTTCAGGCTCTGCAGCAGCGCAGCGCCCTTCCGATTACGGGAACCTGGAAAGCGACGCATTTCTATGGCTTCACCCAGAACGAGCAAGGACAAACAGTCCCTTTGCGCGCATCGAAAGCTGAATTGAACAAAGAGTCGTGGCGCTTGCGCTTCAATCTTGATGCAAATGGCGATGGATATCTTGCGGGAAAAGTTTTTTGCAAACCAAAGGCCCTTAAAATCCAAGGCCTAAGAGACGACCTTACGGGGAGCCGAGTCCTGCTTACGGCCAATGGCATCGTCGGTGGGATTCACCTTTTGGCCACGACCATCGAAATGGGCCGTTGCATGGCCTCTGAGTCTGGTTTCACCGAGAGCTTAATCCCTGTGAACCGTTCTTCGAACTTTCTCGGCCAGGCCGATCCACGCCTCGACAAGAACCTTGGTTTTGCAGGCGAGGGAATGTCGTCCACTGCAGCTGAAAGAGAGTGCCTCACCCTCAGGGGAGTGCGCTTTGTGACCATCAACAATTCCTCAGCATGTGTCGGGTTCCGTGATGCTCAAGCAAATAAAATTCGCTTTATCGCTGTGCCTGCGGGCGAAGTGCATGCTGTGAGGGTCGACTTTGAGCGAGATTAATACCCCGGTGCGCAGGACATGCAGCTTCCTTCGAGCACAATTTTGTGTGAATCCATCACAAAACCGGGCGGAATGAGCTTGTCGAGATGCCCGGGGCACCCCCCAACCGTGTAGACTTTATCACATTTCTTGCAGAGGAAATGATGATGATGTCTCACAGCCGTAAGCTCATAACGCGGCGTGGTACCGGGGATCTCCACTTGGGTTAGGAAGTTATCCTCCATCAAGCTTTTGATCCCTCGATAAATTGTGGCCATGCCGATACCGGGCTGGATTGTGGCGGCGATGTCCAGCAACTCCTGCGCCGACAACGGCCGCTCAGCATGTTGAAACAGACCCCGGATCAGGGCCTGCTGTTGGGTTTTGCGCTTGTCTTTTTTGATGCCAACCATCATTGAGATTCCAACGTACCTAATTTTACTTTGATGAGTTTTTGCGTGCCTTGTTGAGTGCATCCAGCTCTGAAAGTGCGTCCACAATGTCCTGGCACTCTTCTTCTTTCAGAAAGAGCTTTTCTTTGCGGATTCCCAACGCACGTTCAAGCATGCGGCGTGCACCAACCAAATCAAAGCCAGTACTCATTTCAAGGCGTCCCAAGAGCGTGAGAAAATTAGCTTCCCATGCCAGCAACTCAGAGTCTTTGGCAACTCCCAAAGCTTCGCTCAACACAAGCCGTGCACGTGCAGC